>CBININ010000181.1:0-5261 GCA_966250755.1 uncultured Gammaproteobacteria bacterium
CGACCGGCCGGGCATCCTGCCCGGCCTTCAGTGCGAACCCCTCCCTCGCCCACCGACAGACACCGGCCGGAGCTCGGCTGGAAAGGCTCGCGCTAACGGCAGTCGGCGTGTACCGCGCTAATCGCGGTCGGGGGCGCCGGGGGGGAAGAAGTGGCGGAAGGGGCGGGCTTCGTCCACGGCGCGCTTGACCGAAGGACGCGCCAGCAGGCGGGCGCGGTAGGCGCGCAGGCGGGTGAGGTGTTCGGGGATGGGTTCGACCCAGTCGGCGTAGAACAGCGAGGGGGCGGCGGCGCAGTCGGCGAGGGAGAACGCCCCGTGGGCCCATTCGGCGTCGAGTTCGCCCTCGAGCCAGGCGTAGATCGCGCGCAGTTGCTCGTGGTACTTCGCCACGCCGTAGGGATCGCGCGATTCGGCCGGGCGCAGGAAGTCGGCGACGATGTCCTGCATGGGCTTCATCACGTGCAGGTCGAAGACGCGGTCGAGCAGGCGCACGCGCAGGGCGGCGTCCGGGTCGGCGGGGATCAGCCGCGGGGCGTCGCCAAAGCGGTCGAGGTATTCGATGACGATGCTGGTCTCGAACAGTGTGCGCTCGCCGTCGCGCAGCACCGGCATCTTGCCGATGGGCCACAGCCGGCGATGCTCGGCGAGCGTGTCGGGCTCGCTGGGCGCCAGCAGGCGGAAGGTGAAGGGCAGCCCACGCTCGTACAGCGCGATGAGCGCCTTCCAGGTGTAGGACGAAAAGGGGTGGCCGTAGAGTTCCATGCCGCCCAGTCTAACCGCGCAGCGCGGCGGTGACGGGCAGGCGCGCCGCGCGCAGGGCGGGGAACAGGCCGCCGAGGAAACCGATGATGAGGGCCCAGCTGAGCCCTTGCAGCACCAGCGCCGGCGTCACCGCGAAGTTGAAGGCGATCTGGGTGAAGTTGCCGCCCAGCGTGCTCACCGAGTAGCCGTTGAACAGCAGCCAGGCCACGCCCGCGCCGAGCATGCCGCCGGCCAGCGAGAGCAGCATGGCCTCGGCCATCACCGAGGCGATCACCGGCGCGGCGCCGAAGCCGAGTGCGCGCAGGGTGCCGATCTCGGCGGTGCGGGTGGAGACCGCCGAGTACATGGTGTTGAGCGCGCCGAACAGCGCGCCAAAGGCCATGATCGCGGCGACGATATTGGTGATCCAGCCGATCTGCCGGGTCAGGCCCGCCGATTGCGAGTTGAAGAAATCGCGCTCGGTCTTGACCTCGACGTTGAGCTGCGGGTCCGACTCGAGCCGGCGCTTGAGCGCGTCGAAGGCATCGCGGTTGCCCAGCCGCACCAGCACCGAGGACACGCCCGAGCGGCCGAAGGCGCTCTGCGCGGTCTCCAGGTCCACCCACAGCTCGGAGTCGTGGGCGTCGCCGGATTCGAAGCGGCCCACGATCGTCCAGTAGGACCCGCGGAACTTCAGCTGGCGCCCGACGTCCAGCCCCTCGAACTGCTTGTAGGCGCCCGCACCGACGATCAGCTCGCGCAGGCCCGGCTTGAATCGCCGGCCCTCGACGAGGCGCAGTTCCGGCCGCAGCTCGAAGCCCTTTTGCTCGACGCCGCGCAGCGAGACATTGGCGCCGCTGGTGTCGCCCCGCCGCGGCACCTCGGTCACCACGATGATCTCGCCCGAGGCCAGCGGCAGGCCGTCCTGCGCGCGCGCGATCGCCGGGTCCTGGCGGATCAGCGTGGCCCCGGCGCGGTCGAGGAAGCTCGCCAGCTCGCCATTGGAGCCGCCGCGCAGCACCACCGCGCGCGCCGGGTCGCCGGTGGCGTTGAGGGTCTTGCCCAGTCCGGCGCTCATCGACAGCATCGCCACCAGCACGCCGACCACGCCGCCGATGCCGACCACGATCACCAGCGAGGCGCCCAGGCGCTGCGGGATGCTGCGCAGGTTCATCAGCACGATCTCGCGGATTTGCGTCACCGTGCTCATGTCAGCGGCCTGCCAGGGCGTCGACGATCCGGATGCGCATCGCATGCCAGGCCGGCGGCAGGCCCACCGCCACCGCCAGCACCACCACCGCCGCGCCGGCGAAGATCCACACCCGCACGTCGGCGCGCACCGGGTATTCCGGTGGCAGGTTGCCGAGCACCACGCTCGCCGTCAGCATGCCGGCCAGTGCGCCGAGCAGGCACAGCGCCAGCGACTCGGCCAGCACCAGCGCCAGCACCGAGCGGTCGGTGAAGCCCAGGCACTTGAGCACCGCCAGCTCCGGCACGCGTTCGCGCACCGCCTGGCTCATGGTGTAGCCGGTCAGGATCAGGATGGTGAAGAAGACCGCGCCGGAGATGGCGTTGACGATGAAGCCGATGTCGCCGAGCTGCTTGAGGAAGCCCAGCTGGAACTCCTGCTCGCTCTGGGTCTTGGTCTCGTCGCGCGAGTTCTCGAACTTGCGGTCGATCTGCGCGGCGATGCGCTCGGACTGCAGCGGGTCGCGCACCCGCACCACGAACACGCCGGCCAGGCCGCGCGCGCCCTGCACCCGGCCCTCGTCGAACTGGCCGTAGTTGAGGTACATCAGGCTGGCGCGGTCGCTCCATTCCTGGTCGCGGCCGCTGAAGATGCCGACCACCCGCCATTCCCACACCCGCGAGCCGTCCTGCTTGGTCCAGATGAAGGAATCCAGCGGCACGATGTCGCCGACCTTCCAGCCGTACTTGTCGGCCAGCACCTTGCCCACGATCGCGCCGTCCTGGGTGGACACGAAGGCCCGCCACTGGTCCTCGGGCATGGTCCACTCGGGGTAGGTGTCGCGCAGGCGCTGCGGATTGACGACGAACTGGGCGAAGAAATTCTTCGGGTCCTGGTACACACCACCGAAGAATTGCGAGTGCGAGACCCGCTCCACGCCCGGCACCGATTCGATCTGCGGCAGCAGGCGCATCGGCAGCGGCTGGGTGAAGCTGGTCTTGGCCTGGGTGATCAGGCGGTTGGCGCCCAGGAAGTCGGCGCCGCCGGCCAGCACGGAGTTCACCGCCTGCAGCAGGCCGATCAGCAGGAAGGCCGCCCACAGCGCCGCCAGGGTGAACAGCGTGCGGGTCTTCTTGCGCAGCAGCGCGCTCAACACCAGCGGCGCGTACTTGAGCATCTCAGTGGGCCGCCTCGCTGACCAGCGTGCCCTTGTCCAGGTGCACGATGCGTCGGGCGTACTTCGCGGCGGCGGGGTCGTGGGTGACCATGACGATGGTCTTGCCGAAGTCCCGGTTCAGGCGCTGCAGCAGGCCCAGCACCTCGTCGGCGGTCTTGCGGTCGAGGTCGCCGGTGGGCTCGTCGCAGATCAGGATGCGCGGGTCCGACACCAGCGCGCGGGCGATCGCCACGCGCTGCTGCTGGCCGCCGGAGAGCTCGTTCGGCTTGTGGCCGGCGCGATCGGACAGGCCGACCAGTTCCAGCGCGACCGAGGCGCGGTGGGTGCGCTCGCTGGCGCTCATGTCCGTCAGCAACAGCGGAAGTTCGACGTTCTTCTGCGCGCTCAGCACCGGCATCAGGTTGTAGCTCTGGAAGATGAAGCCAACAGTCGCCGCCCTCCACGCCGCGAGCTCGTCGCTCGAGTGCTCCTCGATCCGGTCCCCATCGATCTTCAGGACCCCGCCGGAGGGAGAATCCAGTCCACCAATGAGGTTGAGCAACGTCGTCTTGCCCGAGCCCGAAGGCCCCATCAGCGCGACGAAATCCCCCTCGGGGATGTCGAGGTCGATGCCGTGCAGCACTTCCACGGTCTGCTTGCCGCGGGTGTAGGCCTTGGTCAGGCCGCGGATCTCCACCAGCGGCCACAGCGACGCGTCGCGCGCGGCCACCGCTCAGTCCTTCGCCTTGGGCGCGACGCGACCGCCGTCCTTCAGGCCTTCCGGCGGCGAGAGCACCACGACGTCGCCTTCCTTCAGGCCGCTGGTCACCCGCAGGTCGGCGTCGCGCTCCTCGCCGGTGGCGACCTCGACGCGCCGGGCCTTGCCGTCGGCGACCACGAAGGCGAACTTCTTGCCGTCGGCCTCGACCACGGCGCGCGTGGGCACGATCACGCCGGTGGGCTTGGCCGCGCCGGGCCTGGCGGTGTCGAGGAAGCTCACGCGCACGCCCATGTCGGGCACGATGCGCGGGTCCTTCGACGTCAGCGCGATGCGCACCTTCACCGTGGCCTTGCTGCGGTCGGCGGTGGGCACGATGGCGATGACCTCGCCGGGGATCTTCCAGTCCGGGTAGGCGTTGAGCACGGCCTCGACCGGCATCTTCGGCTGCACGCGACCGATGTAGGCTTCGTTGACGTCCACCTGCACTTCCAGCGAATCCATGTCGACCAGGGTGCCGATGCCGGTGCGGATGCTGCCGCCGCCGCCGGAGATCGGCGAGATCATCTCGCCCGGCTGCGCCGCCTTGGTGACGATGACGCCGGAGAAGGGCGCGCGGATGACGGTGTTGTCGGTGCCGAGCACGGCAATGTCCACCTGGTCGCGGGCGACCTGCACGTTGCGCTGGACGGTGGCCAGGCGCGAGCGGGCGGTGTCGCGCTGGGCAATGGCGGCGTCGAGTTGCTGCGCGGCGATCAGTTGCTGCTGCGACAAGGCGGTCAGCCGCCGCACGTCCTGCTCGGCCAGGGCGAGCTGGGCCCGCGCCTCGGCCAGGCTGGCCTCGGCCGAGGCCAGGCGCGAATGCGCCAGCTCGCGTTCGGCGCGCGCATCGGCGTCGTCGAGGGTGGCCAGCACCTCGCCCTCCTTCACCCGCTGGCCTTCCTCGATCATCACCTCGCGCACCTTGCCGGTGATCTTGGAGGAGACGGTGGCGATGCGGCGGGCGGTCACGTAGCCGGAGGCGTCGAGCACCGAGGCGGTGCCGGCCTCGGCGGCGGAGCGGACGACCGCGGTCTCCACCTCGACCGGGCGCCCGCCACGCAGCACGAGGACGGCGACCAGCAGCACCAGCGCGCCGCCGAGCCAGAGCGGCCAGCGCCGGTGGCGCGGGGCGGCGTTGCGGCGGTCGATGCGCAGCTGCTTGAGCAGGTCTTCGGACGAGGCGGGCATGGCGGATTCCGGATCAGGGGGCCGGGAGTGTGGGCCGGCGCCAGTGTGAATGGCGTCAACCCCGGTGCCAAGCTGCCGGAAGTCAGTTTCTTGCCGCGGCCTCAGCCCGGGAAACGGGCCTGCAGCAGCCCCAGGGCCGCCCGCAAGCCTTGGGCTTCGCCCCCCGCCGGACGGCCGGGGCGATCACTGTCGTTCCACGCGTAGACATCGACATGCGCCCAGGGCAG
>CBININ010000182.1:0-5259 GCA_966250755.1 uncultured Gammaproteobacteria bacterium
AGGGCCTGCACAAGGCCTTCAAGGGCGCGCGCGTGTTCAACACGCTGCTCGACGAAACCATGATCCTGGGCCTGGCCCAGGGTTTCGCCAACCTGGGCATGCTGCCGATCCCGGAGATCCAGTACCTGGCGTATTTCCACAACGCCTGTGACCAGATCCGCGGCGAGGCCGCCTCGCTGCAGTTCTTCTCCAACGGCCAGTACCGCAACCCGATGGTGATGCGGATCGCCTCGCTCGGCTACCAGAAGGGCTTCGGCGGACACTTCCACAACGACAACTCGATTACCGCGCTGCGCGACATCCCCGGCCTGGTCGTGGGGTGCCCGAGCCGCGGCGACGACGCCGCGATGATGCTGCGCACCCTGGCGGCGATGGCGAAAGTGGACGGCCGCGTCTGCGCCTTCCTGGAGCCGATTGCCCTCTACATGACCAAGGACCTGCACGAGCCGGGCGACGGCCTCTGGCAGGCGCGCTACCCCGAACCCACGCAGGCCCTGGCTTTCGGCGCGGAGCGCGTGTACTTCCCGGAAGCAGACGACCTGGTAATTTTTACCTTCGGCAATGGCGTCCCGATGAGCCTGCGCGCCGCCCGCCAGATCGAGCAGGTCCACGGCTGGAAGACGCGGGTCGTGGACCTGCGCTGGCTGCTGCCGCTCAACGAGGCCGCGATCGCCCGGCATGCGGCGGACGCGCGGCGGATCCTGGTGGTGGACGAGGGCCGCCGCAGCGCGGGCGTAGGCGAGGGCATCATCACCGCGGTCGTCGAATCCGGCCACGGGAGCACGCCGCTGCGCCGCGTCGTGGGCGCCGACACCTTCACGCCGCTCGCGGGGGCCGCGCTGCTGGTGCTTCCGGGCGAGGAGGACATCGTCGCGATGGCCGGGCAAATGGCCTGAGGCCGTTGTTTGGGGACCGGACGCCAACCCGACGCTCGCTTGACCTATACTGAACGAATGAGCCAGAGCCGGCCCCAGACCATCCTGTTCGCCGACGTCAGCGGCAGCACCCGCCTGTTCGAGACCAAGGGCGACGTCGAGGCACGGCGCCTGATCGCGATGGTGCTCGATGCGCTGAGCGTGATCTGCGTGCAGCACGGCGGCCGGGTGATCAAGACCATCGGCGACGAGATCATGTGCACCCTGCCGACCGCGATGGCCGGCGTGATGGCGGCCTGCGACATGCAGCGCAAGATGTCGCGCGACGTCAACTTCCTGCGCGAGAACCTGGCCGTGCGGATCGGCTTCCACCACGGCAATGCGCTGGAGGAGAACGACGACATCTTCGGCGACGCCGTCAATGTCGCCGCGCGCATGACCTCGCTGGCCAAGCGCGAACAGATCGTCACCACCGCGGCCACGGTCAACGGGCTGTCGGGCCCGCGCTTCCCGGAAACCCGCGGCCTGGGCCGCGCCCGGGTCAGCGGCAAGCTGCTGCCGATCGAGATCGTCGACGTGGTCTGGCAGGAGGACACCTCCGGCATGACCATGGTGCAGAGCACGATCCGCATGGGCGATGTCGCCGCCCCGGTTGGCGCCAGGCTGACGCTGCGCCATCGCGGCCGGGTGATCGAGCTGACCGAGAATTCCGAGCCCTTCATGATGGGCCGCGAGGCCAGCAACGGCCTGCAGGTCGAGGCCGACTGGGTCAGCCGCACGCACGCGCAGATCGAGTACAAGCGCGGGCACTTCGTCATCACCGACCGCTCGACCAATGCCACCTACGTGACGGTGGGGCAGGAACCGGAGTTGCGCCTGCACCGGGACGAGTTGCACCTGCGGGGCGCAGGCACGATCAGCATGGGACAGGCCGCCACGGCCAACACCCACGACCTGATCCACTTCAAGGTCGACTGAGCGCGCCTGGCTGGCGCGCGGCGCGGCCGGGCGCGTTGCCTCAACCCAGCGGTTTCAACCGCCCTTCTTGGCCTTGATCAACAGACCCTGCTGCGGCGCCGACTCGGCGCCCGGCGCGGCCACCGCGGGCGCGGCGCCCGGCTTGGCCGGCATCGGCTGGTAGCCGAATACGCCGCGCAGCAGGCGCTCGTTGCCGGCGTAGTCGCCAGCGCTGGCGGGCACGAACTGCGTCGCGCCCAACTCGTTGATCACGTCGAACAGGGCCGGGTCCTTGTGCAGGCGGAGCATGGCGTCGGCGACCTTCTTGCGCACGTCCACCGGCACCCTCGGGCTGGCCGACAGGGCACGGCCGATGAAATCGCGCGAGGTCGCCACGGGCACCAGATTGGGGTAGGTCTGGGCGATGTAGCCCGGCACCATCGCGGCGTCGGTCTCGCTGTTGAAGACCATCTCCACGCCGTCCTTCCAGCTGGCCGCGACCGACTGGATCTCGGGCTGGGCGATCGGGTTCTTGTACAACTCGCCGAGCAGCAGATAGCCCAGGCTCGGGGCCGACATGCTGGCGATGCGCCGGCCGATCAGCCCGCTGGAACCGCCGTCGGCGTTGGACGAATCCACCAGCAGCACGAACTTGGTGGGATCGGTCACCCGCACCAGCGGGGTGAAGCGCTGGTGGTTGACGCGGTAGTCGGTGAAGTGCGCTTCCTCGAAGGCGAAGTCGGTCGGCGTGTTGCCGCGCAGGTCGCGCCAGTAGACGTGGTAGTTGCCCGAGGTCTTGAGTATGAAGCGGTGGCCGGTGGCCTTGGACAGGTAGGCCAGCAGCGGCCGGTAGACGTCCTGGGCCTGCGCCGGGGGATAGTTCGGCTCCACGGTGACGGTGAAGTCGGCGGCTCGCACCGCGCCGCCAAGCAGCAGCAGGGCCAGCGGAACAAGGATATGGCTGCGGATGTTCATGTCGTCTCTCCCCTCGATGTGAGCGGGTATAGCAGACAAAAAATGGGCCGCCAACGTAGTTTTGTACCGGAAGGGGCAGTGGTTTTCCGCTGTCGTGCGCGCGGTCACACCGGGCGGCCGAGCCCGCCCTCAAGCGGCAGGGCCCCGAGCGGGCCGCCTTCGCCCAGCAAGGGCGCCTCGGCCAGATCCACCGACAGCACCGCCAACGCTTCGCGTCCATCGGCGCGGCGGCAGGCGACCTGGCCCGCCTCGCGGCCGTCCACGGTCCGCAGGGCCTCGCCGACCCGCAGGTCCACGCCTTCGACGCGGGCGAGCCTGCGCTTGGCCTTGCCGAGGTAGTGGGTGCGCGCCACGATCTCCTGGCCCGGGTAACAGCCCTTCGACAGGCTGAAGGCGCGAAGCCGCTCGAGCGAGAGCATCTGCGGCGTCCAGGCCTCCACGCCCTCCGCGGGCAGCCGCGGCACTCCGTGGGCCAGGTCCAGCGCCTGCCACCGCGCCGTCGCAACGGCGTCCACCGGCCCCGCCAGGGGACTGCCGGGCGGCAGCAGCCAAAGCGCCCGCGAGGCCTGCTCGCCGCCCATGTCCAGTCGCCAGCCTGCGTCGGCGCTGCCCTGAGCCTGCTCCGGGTGCGGGCCGCGCGCCCCGGCCTCCTCGAATTGCGCGGCGCAGGTCCAGTCGGCGGCCACGTCGATGCGCAGCTTGCTGCGGAAGACGTAGCGCTGCAGCCGCGCCTTCAACTCATTGACCGGGAAGTCCGGCACGACCAGCAGGAAGGCATCCTCGGCGGTGCGCAGCAGCGCCAGCATCGCGACCAGCCGCCCTTTGGGGTTGAGCCAGCCCGTCCATTGCCATTGCATGGGGGCGAGCGCGCGCACGTCGTTCATCAGTTGCGCCTGCAGGAAAGCGCCGGCATCCGGCCCCGCGAGGGAGAGCAAGGCGTGCGTCGACAGCGCGGGCAGGGGCGTTTCCAGCGTTTTTGCCTTGAACGTCACGGGAGCGGGACTTAACATGTGCGCATGGTTTCCAACCCGTCGATGATAGGCCAAGGCAGCGATCCGGCCGAGCCCGGCCTGCCCGTGAGCGGACCCATCGACGCCGAGGCCACCCTTCCCGACGCCGCGCCCGCGCCGCCGCCGCTCGATCCCACCCGCTATGGCGACTGGGAGAAGAACGGTCGCTGCATCGACTTCTGACCGGCCGCGCCCCTCCCACGACCCCGAGTGCCCCGCATGGCGACGCCGAAACGACCGCTGTCCCCGTTCATGATCGGGCCGTATTACCGGCCGCAACTCACAAGCATGCTCTCGATCGCGCATCGCGCGACCGGCGTGCTTCTCTCGGCCGCGGGTTTCGCGCTGGCCGCCTGGCTGCTGGCGGTGGCGGGCGGCAGCGAAGCCTTCGACCGCGTCGCTGGGCTGCTTTCCTCTCCACCCGGCAGGCTGATCCTGGCATTGGTGCTGTTCTCGCTGGTCTACCACCTGCTCAACGGCATCCGCCACCTGCTGTGGGACATCGGCTGGGGCTTCGAGATTCCGCGCGTTTACGCGACCGGTTGGGCCGTGGTCGTGCTGAGCGTCGCGCTCACCGCGCTGGTGGCTTGGCTGGCCTGGAACGCAGGAGTGCCGGCATGAGCCTGCGCCATCCGCTCGCCGCGGCCCGCGGCCTGGGCTCGGCCAAGAACGGCACCGGCCACTGGTGGCTGCTGCGACTGAGTTCGCTCGCGCTGCTGCTGCTGACGCCCTGGTTCGTGGTGTGGGCCCTGGGCATGGTCGGCGCCGACCAGTACACCCTGCGCCAGTCCATCGCACGGCCGCTGAACGCCTCGCTGATGATCGCCTTCGTGTTGTCGCTGTTCTGGCATTCGCAGCTCGGCCTGCAGGTGGTCATCGAGGACTACGTGCACGGCTGGAAGGAATGGGCGCTGCAGGTGCTGGTGCGCTTCGCCTGCGCGCTCGGCGCCATCGCTTCCGTCGTGGCCATCGGCCGCATCGTCTTCACCGCCTGAGCCCGCCATGACGACTGCCTACAGGATCACCGAACACAAGTACGACATGGTCGTGGTCGGCGCCGGCGGCGCCGGCCTGCGCGCCACCTTCGGCCTCGCCGCCAAGGGCCTGCGCACCGCCTGCATCACCAAGGTGTTCCCGACCCGCTCGCACACCGTGGCCGCGCAGGGCGGCATCTCCGCCGCGCTCGGCAACATGGGCGAGGACGACTGGCGCTTCCACTTCTTCGACACCGTGAAGGGCTCGGACTGGCTGGGCGACCAGGACGCGATCGAGTACATGTGCCGCGAGGCCATCCCCGCGATCATCGAACTCGAACACCAGGGCGTGCCGTTCTCGCGCACCGAGGACGGGCGCATCTACCAGCGCCCCTTCGGCGGCATGACCACGCACTACGGCAAGGGCATCGCGCAGCGCACGTGCGCGGCGGCCGACCGCACCGGCCA
>CBININ010000183.1:0-5239 GCA_966250755.1 uncultured Gammaproteobacteria bacterium
ACCTGCCGACCGACCACAGCTACCTGGACATCCCGGCCTTCCTGCGTCGGCAGGCAGACTGATCTCAGTACAGAAGTACCCGCGTCTGAAAATCGATAGGGCCGCCTGTCCGTGGCGGCCGGATCGAGTCCGTACTCTCTTGGTCGTGTACCTCTTGACCCGCCGGCAGGACGCCGGCGGGTCCTTCTTCACCCGCTGCCCCCCATATCTGCAACGCTGCGTCACACCCGGCCCCGGAACTCCGGGCGTCCCGGCGGACTCAGAGACCGCTCCAAACCCGGCCGGCAGGCGGGCCCGGAGCACCCGAACTGGGACCTATGGCAGGGCCCCGCCCGGGGACCCTGTGGTATTCTCCTGCCGTTAATTTTTCGTATCTGCCTGGGGGAGTCCTCCCAAGATGGTCAGACAACGCACGCTCAAGAACGTGATCCGCGCCACCGGCGTGGGCCTGCACAGTGGCGAGAAGGTGTACATGACCCTGCGCCCGGCGGCCCCGGACACGGGCATCGTGTTCCGTCGCACCGATTTCCCGCGCCCCGTGGACGTGAAGGCGCAGGCGCATCTTGTCGGCGATACCTCCCTTTGCACCGCGCTCGTCGAAAACGGAGTTCAGGTCAAGACGATCGAGCACCTGATGTCGGCCTTCGCAGGCCTGGGCATCGACAACGCCTACGTGGACCTGTCGACGGCCGAAGTGCCGATCATGGACGGTTCCGCGGGACCGTTTGTCTTCCTCCTCCAGTCCGCCGGCATCGAGGAGCAGGCCAAGGCCAAGCGCTTCATCCGCATCAAGGACACGGTGCAGGTCGAGGACGGCGACAAGTGGGCCCGCTTCGAGCCCTTCGAGGGCTTCAAGGTCGGCTTCACCATCGACTTCAAGCACCCGATGTTCGAGAAGGCGGTGTCCAGCGCCGAGATCGATTTCAGCTCGACCTCCTTCGTGAAGGAGGTCAGCCGCGCCCGCACCTTCGGCTTCATGAAGGACATCGAGTACCTGCGCGAGCGCAACCTGGCGCTGGGCGGCTCGATGGACAACGCGATCGTGCTCGACGACTACCGCGTGCTCAACGAGGACGGCCTGCGTTACGAGGACGAGTTCGTCAAGCACAAGATCCTCGACGCCATCGGCGACCTGTACCTGCTCGGGCACAGCCTGATCGGCGCCTTCTACGGCTACAAGTCCGGCCACGCGCTCAACAACAAGCTGCTGCGCGCGCTGCTCGCGCAGCAGCAGGCCTGGGAGTTCGTGACCTTCGAGGACGAAGAGACCGCGGCGACCATGCCGATCTCCTACGCCAACCCGCTGCAGGCGGGCTGATCCGCCGGATCCCGCCGCTCCAACGCCCCACCCTGAACGAAGCCGCCGGCCTTTCCTGACCGGCGGCTTCGTCGTTTCCGGGACCCCGATCACGGTTTTGGCCGACGGTGCCTGGCCGCTGTGAAGTATTAACTCCCGTTTAACGGGCCCCCGGGAGGGCTGGGGCACAATCGGCCTCCGCCCCAGAACGGACCGGGCGGTGCACCAGAGAGGGAATCAAGGCAAGGAAGCCAGTTTCAACAGTTGAGCCCGGAGGTCCGGATCGTTGACGGACAGGGCGGTCGCCCGCAGCGAGTCGCGGACGGCTTGGGAAAGGGGTTTGCCACGATCAGCATCCGCCGCCGGGGAAGGGGCAGCGAGGTCGGGCACCACCTTGACGACCAGCGCACGAGCCGGATGACCGGCCGCGGCGGCAGCGTCCAGCAGGGCGTCGGCCATCAACCGCAGCTTGTTCTTCCAGACCGGCGCGCTGACCAAAAACACGAGTTTGTCCTTGTCCACGTTGGCCATGCGGCAGTGGTTGGCCATCGCGGGGGGCAGAGTCTGGCGCAACACCTGGTCGAGCCGCCCGAGTGCCTGGGCGCGCTGGATCAAAGGGCCGAGGCCCGCCGTCGCAGCCGCCTGCAAGGCCTGCGGGGGCGCACCGGTCCCGGTTGCACCACGATCCTGAGAGAGAGCACGTTTAGACATGATGAACATCATCCTCGTATCCCGCCTGCTGCGCACGCCCAAGAAGCTGTCGCTGGCGGATCCGAAGGTCTCCGGCACCCTCGCCGGCACCTGCCTGCTGATGCTCGGCCTTGCCTTCGGCGCCGGCTTCCTCGTTCGCGGCAGCAACGGCGCCGCCGAGGCGCAGATCGCCACCCTCAAGGCGCAACAGCAGCGCCAGCAGGCCGAACTCGTCGAGGCCCGCAAGGACGCCCAGCGCGAGATCAACGCCATCGCCGCGCGCGTGGGTGAACTCCAGGCCCAGGCCAACCGCCTCAACGCCCTCGGCCAGCGCCTGACCCGCGACGGCAAGCTGAGCGAAGGCGAGTTCGATTTCGACAAGCTGCCCGGCATGGGCGGCGCCGAGGAGGTCAGCGACGTCCCCGCCGGCGACCTGCTCAAGGGCCTGGACAAGCTGCAGCAGCAGTTCGACGACTCCGGCCGCCAACTCACGGTGCTCGAGTCGATGCTGTACGACCAGCAGTTGCAGCTGGCCGCGATCCCCTCCGGCCGCCCCTCCAAGGGCTACATCACCTCCGGCTTCGGCACCCGCACCGATCCCTTCCGCGGCGGCCTGGCCCACCACCTGGGCATCGACTTCGACGCCAACACCGGCGACCCGGTGGCGGCCGCGGCCGGCGGCGTGGTCAGCTTCGCCGGCGTCAAGCCCGGCTACGGCAACGTGGTGGAGGTCGATCACGGCAACGGCTACAGCACCCTGTATGGCCATAACTCGCGCCTGGTGGTGCGAGCCGGCGACATCGTCCGCGCCGGCCAGACCCTGGCCCGCGCCGGCTCCACCGGTCGCTCGACCGGCCCGCACGTGCACTTCGAGGTCCACGTCAACGGCCGCCCGGTCAACCCGCGCAAGTTCCTGGACAAGGTCGGCAGCTAAGGCACGCCCTCGGATGTCGCCGGCCCGGGCCGGCATTTGAATATCCCCGACCGGCTCCCCACGTTAAACTAGGCGGCCCTCCCCGCAGGAGGGCCGCTTGCTTTTGACGCCCCGTCATTTCCCCCTTCCGGCCACCCCATGCTCAACAGCCTCCTTACCCGCATCTTCGGCAGCCGCAACGAGCGCCTGCTGCGCCAGTTCCAGAAGTCCGTGGCGCGCATCAACGCCCTCGAGCCGGAGATGGAGAAGCTGTCCGACGCCGACCTGCAGGCCAAGACCGCCGAGTTCAAGCAGCGCGTCGCCGATGGCGCCACCCTCGATTCGATCCTGCCGGAGGCCTTCGCGGTCTGCCGCGAGGCCTCCCGCCGCGTGCTCGGCATGCGCCACTACGACGTGCAGCTGATCGGCGGCATGGTGCTGCACTCCGGCCGCATCTCCGAGATGCGCACCGGCGAGGGCAAGACGCTCGTTGCTACCTTGCCCGTGTATCTCAACGCGCTGTCCGGCAAGGGCGTGCACCTGGTCACCGTCAACGACTACCTGGCGCGCCGCGACGCCGCCTGGATGGGCAAGCTCTACAACTGGCTGGGTCTTTCCGTGGGTGTCGTGTACCCCGGCATGCCGCACTCGGACAAGAAGGGTGCCTACGCCGCCGACATCACCTACGGCACCAACAACGAGTACGGCTTCGACTACCTGCGCGACAACATGGCGCTGTCGAAGGAAGACCGCTTCCAGCGCGGCCTGAACTTCGCGATCGTGGACGAGGTGGACTCGATCCTGATCGACGAGGCCCGCACCCCGCTGATCATTTCCGGCCCCGGCGACGAATCGCCGGAGCTCTACGTCCAGGTCAACGCCCTGATCCCCAGGCTGGCGCGCCAGGAGAAGGAAGACGACACCGACGGCGACTACTGGGTCGACGAGAAGCAGAAGCAGGTCCACCTGACCGAACGCGGCATGGAGACCATCGAGCAGCTGCTTCGCGGCGCCGGCATCATCGCCGAGGACGACAACCTGTACTCGGCCAACAACCTGGCGGTGGTGCACCACCTCAACGCCGGCCTGCGCGCGCACGCCCTGTACCAGCGCGACGTGGACTACATCGTGGTGGACGGCGAGGTGATCATCGTCGACGAGTTCACCGGCCGCACCCTGAAGGGCCGCCGCTGGTCCGAGGGCCTGCACCAGGCCGTCGAGGCCAAGGAAGGCGTGCCGATCCAGCGCGAGAACCAGACCCTCGCGTCCATCACCTTCCAGAACTACTTCCGCATGTACGCCAAGCTGGGCGGCATGACCGGCACCGCGGACACCGAGGCCTACGAGTTCCAGACCATCTACGGGCTGGAAGTGGTCGTCATCCCGACCCACCGGCCGATGGTGCGCAAGGACCACGCGGACCTGGTCTACCTGACCAAGGAAGCGAAGTTCAACGCCGTCATCGCCGACATCAAGGACTGCTACCAGCGCGGCCAGCCGGCGCTGGTGGGCACCACCTCCATCGACACCTCGCAGATGCTCTCCGACCAGCTGGCCGAGGCGGGCATCCCGCACGAGGTGCTCAACGCCAAGCAGCACGAACGCGAAGCGCACATCGTCGCGAACGCCGGTCGTCCGCGCGCCATCACCATCGCCACCAACATGGCCGGCCGCGGTACCGACATCGTGCTCGGCGGCTCGCTGGAGGCGGAACTGCAGGCCCTCGGCGAGGACGCCAGCGAGATGGACCGCGCCCGCGTGAAGTCCGAGTGGCAGAAGCGCCACGACGAGGTGCTGGCCCTGGGCGGCCTGCACATCGTCGGCACCGAGCGGCACGAGAGCCGCCGCATCGACAACCAGCTCCGCGGCCGCGCCGGCCGCCAGGGCGACGCCGGTTCCTCGCGCTTCTACCTGTCGCTGGAAGACAACCTGATGCGCATCTTCGCCGCCGACTGGGTGAAGAACGCCATGCGCAAGATGGGCATGAAGGAGGACGAGGTCATCGAGTCCACCATGGTTTCCAAGCAGATCCAGAACGCGCAGCGCAAGGTCGAGGCCCACAACTTCGACATCCGCAAGAACCTGCTGGACTACGACGACGTCGCCAACGACCAGCGCAAGGTGGTCTACCAGCAGCGCAACGAGCTGCTGGAGTCCGAGTCGGTGCAGGACGCGATCGAGGCGATCCGCGAGGACGTCATCCTGGAAGTCGCGCGCCGCTACGTGCCCGAGAACTCCATCGACGCCCAGTGGGACATCGAGGGGCTGCAGCGCGCCTTGGCCGACGAGTTCGGCATCGAGGCGAAGGTCGCCGAGGCGGTGGAAGCCAGCAACCACGA
>CBININ010000184.1:0-5189 GCA_966250755.1 uncultured Gammaproteobacteria bacterium
GCCGCCCGATCTTGTTCTCCGGATCGTTCTGCTGCTCCAGCCAGTGCGCCACCCAGCCGGCGGTGCGCGCGATCGCGAACATCACCGTGAACATCTCGGTCGGGATGTTGAGCGCCTTGTAGATGATGCCCGAGTAGAAATCCACGTTCGGGTAGAGCTTGCGCTGGATGAAGTACTCGTCCTTGAGCGCCGCTTCCTCCAGCCGCATCGCGACCTCGAGCAGCGGGTCGTTGACGCCCAGCTCGTTGAGCACCTGGTGGCACATCTCGCGGATGATCTTGGCGCGCGGGTCGAAGTTCTTGTACACGCGGTGGCCGAAGCCCATCAGGCGGAAGCCGGAGTTCTTGTCCTTGGCCTTGGCGATCGCGCTGCCGACGTTGTCCGGCGTGCCGATCTCCTTGAGCATTTCCAGCACTGCCTCGTTGGCGCCGCCGTGGGCCGGGCCCCAGAGCGCGGCCACGCCCGCCGCCACGCAGGCATAGGGGTTGGCGCCGGTGGAACCGACCAGGCGCACCGTCGAGGTCGAGGCGTTCTGCTCGTGGTCGGCGTGCAGGATGAACAGCAGGTCCAGGGCCTTGGCGGCGACCGGGTTGAGGGTCAGCGGCTCGCTCGGCACCTCGAACATCATGTGCAGGAAGCGGTCGACGTACTCGAGGTTGTTGCGCGGGTAGCGGATCGGCCAGCCGATCGAGTAGCGGTAGCAGGCCGCGGCGATGGTCGGGACCTTCGCCAGCAGGCGGATCGCGGCCAGGCGGCGCTGCTCCGGGTCCTCGAGGTTCAGGTCGCCGTGGTAGAAGGCGGCCAGCGAACCGAGCATGCCGGTCATCATCGCCATCGGATGGGCGTCGTGGCGGAAGCCATACAGGAAGGTCCTGAAGGCCTCGTGCATCATCGTGTGGTGGGTGACCTCGTGCTCGAACTTGCCGAACTGGTCGGCGTTCGGGAGCTCGCCGTGCATCAGCAGGTAGCTGACCTCGAGGAAGTTCGACTGCTTGGCGAGTTGTTCAATCGGATAGCCGCGGTACAGCAGCACGCCCTGGTCGCCATCGATGTAGGTGATGGCGCTGCGGCAGCTGGCCGTCGACATGAAGCCGGGGTCGTAGGTGAACTTGCCGGTTTCCTTGTACAGCTTGCCGATGTCGATGCAGGCCGGGCCGAGGGTGCCGCCATGCACCGGGAGTTCGACGGCCTTGTCGCCGGCGGTGAGGGTCACGCTCGGAAGGTCGGACACGGGAGGCTCCTTGTAAAGCAGCCATTATCGCACAGGCTTTTTCCGCGATGCAGCACGATCCCCCACCGGCCGCGCCGTCGGCGTGACGCGGTCCCCGAAAACAAAAAACGGCCGCAGGGCGGCCGTGACGCGTCGTCCGAAAACGAAAACGGCCGCAAGGCGGCCGTGACGCGTCGTCCGAAAACGAAAACGGCCGCAAGGCGGCCGTTTTCTCGGCGTCGCGGCCTAAGCCGCGACGCGGCTTACTTGGCGGCGCCGTAGCGCTTGCGGAACTTGTCCACGCGGCCGCTGGTGTCCATCAGCTTCTGCTTGCCGGTGTAGAACGGGTGCGAGGCCGACGAGACCTCGACCTTCACGAGCGGATACTCGTTGCCGTCCTCCCACTTGATCGTCTCCTTGCTGGCAAGGGTCGAGCGGGTCAGGAAGCTGAAGTCCGAGGTGACGTCCTGGAACACGACGTCGCGGTACTGGGGATGGATGTCGGCCTTCACGGGGAAGCTCCGGAATGGTCTGGGAAAGACTCCCAGTCTAGCCCGCCGGGCTGGCCCTGCGCAAGTCCGCCGAACCCGCGGGCTTCTCAGGCCCCGGCGAAACGTGCCGCGCCTCCCACCCAGCGCTCCACGAGCTTCGCCGCCAGGTCGGGGGCGGCGGCCAACAGCGCGTCGGCCGTGTCGCGCACGGCCGGCAGCAGCGCGGCGTCCCGCACCAGGTCGGCGACCCGGAAACCGGCGATGCCGGTCTGGCGGGTGCCCAGCAGTTCGCCGGGGCCCCGCAGCTCGAGGTCCTTTTCGGCGATCACGAAGCCATCCGTGGTCTGGCGCATCACGTCCAGGCGCTGCCGCGCCAGCAGCGACAGCGGCGGCTTGTACATCAGCACGCAGCTGGAGGCCTCGGCGCCGCGGCCGACCCGGCCGCGCAGTTGATGCAACTGTGCAAGTCCCAGGCGCTCGGCGTTCTCGATCACCATCAGGCTGGCGTTGGGCACGTCGACGCCGACCTCGATCACCGTGGTCGCGACCAGCAACTGCAGCCCGCCGGCCTTGAAGGCGGCCATCACCTGCTGCTTCTCCGCCGGCTTCATCCGCCCGTGCAACAGGCCCACGCGCAGCTCGGGCAGCGCGGCGCCCAACACCTCGTGGGTGGCCTGCGCGGCCTGGGCATCGATCCGCATGGCCTCGCCCGGATCGGCTTCGTCGATCAGGGTGCAGACCCAGTACACCTGCCGGCCCTGCGCGCAGGCGTGCCGGATGCGTTCGACCACCTCGTCGCGCCGTGACTCCGGCAAGGCGACGGTGGTGACCGGCGTGCGCCCCGGCGGCATCTCGTCGATCACCGACACGTCCAGGTCCGCATAGGCCGACATCGCCAGCGTGCGCGGGATCGGCGTGGCCGTCATCACCAGCTGGTGGGGCACGCGCTCGCCGTCCCGGCCCTTGTCGCGCAGGGACAGGCGCTGGTGCACGCCGAAGCGGTGCTGCTCGTCCACGATCACCAGTCCGAGGTCGCGGAAGGCCACGCCCTCCTGCATCAGCGCATGCGTCCCCACCACGACGCGCGCATCGCCACCGGCGATCTGCGCCAGCGCCGCACCACGCGCCTTGCCCGTCACCTTGCCCGCCAGCCAGCACACAGGCACGTCGAGCGGTTCGAGCCAGGCACGGAAATTGTTGAGGTGCTGCTCGGCCAGCAGTTCGGTCGGGGCCATCAGCGCAACCTGCCGGCCCGCTTCCACCGCATGCAGCGCCGCCAGCGCGGCCACGACGGTCTTGCCGCTGCCGACGTCGCCCTGCACCAGGCGCAGCATGGGCCGCGGCTGGCGCATGTCGGCCTCGACCTCCGCCAGCACGCGACGTTGCGCGCCGGTGAGCGCGTACGGCAAGCGCCCGCGCAAGGCCTGCGCGAGCGCGCCCGGCCCGTCGATGGCGTGCGCGCCATGCTCGCGCAGGGCGATGCGCTGGCGGCGCAGGCTGAGGTGCTGGGCGAGCATCTCCTCGAAGGCCAAGCGTTGGAGCGCCGGATGGCGGCCGCTGGTGAAGGCCGCCACGTCGGCGTCCGGAGGCGGGCGGTGCGCGGTCAGCAGCGCTTCGCGCAGGCCGGGCAAGCCGAGCGCGGCGGTGACACCCGGCGGCAGCAGCTCGAGTTCAGCCGCCGGCGGCAGCCGCTTGAGCGCTTCGCCGATCAGCCGCGCCAGCGACTGCGGGCCGATGCCGTCCACCGCCGGGTACACCGGATCCAGCCGGTCGTGCAGCACGCCCGCCTCGGCCTCGCCGATGAAGCGGTAACTCGGGTGCACGATCTCCAGGCCGTGCCCCGCCGGCCGCGCCTCGCCGTAGCAGCGCACCCGCCGCCCGACCAGGAATTGCGCTGCCTGCGCGGCGTTGAAATGGAAGAAGCGCAACGACAGGCTGGCGCGCGATTCATCGCGGATGGACACACGCAGGAGCGGTCGCCAGCGGAAGCCGCGTTCGACGGCCTCGACCTGGCCTTCCACCTGCACCGGCTCCCCTGGCACCAGGTCGCGGATGGCGGTCAGCCGGGTGCGATCCTCGTAACGCAGCGGCAGGTGCAGCCACAGGTCCTGCACGCTGAGCAGGCCGCGCGCCGCCAGCTTCTCGGCGACCGCCGGACCCACGCCCGGCAGGGCGCGCAGCGGTTCGGCGCCGCCGGCGGCCAGCACCGGCGCGGTCGCCTCGGGCCGGGATCGTCGCGCCACTCAGCCCAACGCGAGGATCGCGTCCACCTCGACCCGCGCGCCGCGCGGCAGGCCGGAGACCTGGATGGTCGAACGCGCGGGATAGGGGGCGGAGAAGACCTCGGCCATCACCGCGTTCACCGCGGCGAAATCGCCCAGGTCCATCAGGTAGATGCCGACGCGGACCACGTCGTCGAGCGAACCGCCGGCGGCCTCGCAGACCGCGCGCAGGTTGTCGAACACCCGCCGCGCCTGCGCGGCGATGTCGCCGCCGACCAGCTCGCCGCTGGCCGGGTCCAGCGGGATCTGGCCCGACAGGAACACCGTGCCGCCGCTGCGGGTGGCCTGCGAATACGGGCCGATGGCGGCCGGGGCGCGGTCGGTGGCGATGGGCGTGCGGGGCATGGCGCGGTCCTGCGGCGAGGGAAAAGCGGAGTTTACGCGGCGACGCTCAGATCCGCTCGACCCCGTGCACCACGCCGAGGCGGCGCACGCGGCGGATCACGTCGGCCAGGTGCTTGCGGTTGCGTACCTCGATGCCGAATTCCATCACCGAGACCTTGAGGTCGCGCTCGCGGTATTCCACCGAATCGATATTGGAGTCGCTCTCGGCCACCGCCGCGGCGACCTGCGCCAGCACGCCGGGCTTGTTCTCGACGTCGAGCTTCAGGGCGGCGCGGAAATCGCCCTGCACGTAGCGGTCCCAGGCCATCGGCACGCAACGCTCCGGATGCTTGCGGTACTCGACCACGTTCGGACAGTCCTGCCGGTGGACGACCACGCCCTTGCCGGCGCTCAGGTAACCCATGATCTCGTCGCCCGGGATCGGGTAGCAACATCGGGCGAAGCTGAGCACGCCGCGCTCGGTGCCGGTGATCAGGATCTGCTCGCCGCTGGCGGGGCCCAGTGCGCGCAAGGGCAATTCGCCCGGCGCACCCTGCACCAGCGCGGAGGCGACCTGCGCCGGCATGCGGTTGCCGAGCGCGATGTCGGCCAGCAGTTCCTCGAGGCGGCGGTAGCGGTGTTCGCCGAGGAACTGCTCGATGCGTTCCTGCGGCACCCGGTCGAGCGAGCTCTCGCGGGCCTCCAGCGCCCGGTCGAGCATGCGATGGCCCAGGTCCACCGCGTCCTCGTGCTCCAGCCGCTTGAGGTAGTGGCGGATCGCGGTGCGCGCCTTGCTGGAGACGACGAACTCCAGCCACTGCGGCCCGGGCGTGGCCGAGGGCGCGGTGATGATCTCCACCGTCTGCCCGCTGCTGAGCTTGG
>CBININ010000185.1:0-5187 GCA_966250755.1 uncultured Gammaproteobacteria bacterium
GGCGCTGCTGGTGCTGGGCGGCAACGGCGCCGGCAAGTCCACCCTGCTGCGCGTGCTGGCCGGCCTGCTGGCCGCCGGCGAAGGTGAGGTGCGGATGTCCGGCGAACCGGTGGACCAAGGCCACCTGGCACGCGGCTGCGCTTTCCTCGGCCACTTGAACGGCCACAAGGGCGAACTGAGCGCGCTGGAGAACCTGCGCTTCACGGCCGCCCTGCAGGCTTCGCCGGTAGCGCCCGAACAGGCGCTGGACGACGTCGGGCTCGCCGGCTTCGACGACAGCCTCGCCCGCCGCCTCTCCGCCGGCCAGAACAAGCGCCTGGCGCTGGCGCGACTGCGGCTCTCGCCCGCGCCGCTGTGGCTGCTCGACGAGCCCTACGCCAACCTCGACCTTGACGGCATCGCGCTGGTCAACCGCCTGATCGCCGCGCACTTGGCCGCCGGCGGCGCGGCGCTGCTCACGACCCACGGCGCCTACGCCGCGCCGCCGGTGCCGATCCGCACCCTGGAGCTGTCGCGATGAGCGCCCGCGCCGACGCCGCCGCGCCGGGCCTCTGGGCCTGTGCCCGCGCCCAGCTCGAGCGCGACCTGCGGCTGGTCTGGCGCCGCCGCGGCGACTCCTTGCAGCCGCTGCTGTTCGCGCTGATGGTGATCGCGCTGTTTCCCCTGGCGCTCGGCTCCGAGCCCGTGATGCTGGCGCGGATCGCGCCGGGCGTGTTGTGGGTGGCGGTGTTGCTGGCGGGCCTGCTGACGCTCGATTCCCTGTTCCGCAGCGACCTGGAGGACGGCAGCCTCGAGCAGCTGCTGCTCAGCCCGGTGCCGCTGGCCTGGCTGGTCGGCATGCGGGTGCTGGTGCACTGGGCGGTCAGCGCGCTGCCGCTGATCCTGCTCACCCCCTTCTTCGCGCAGCTGTTGCAGCTGCCCGGCCCGCTGCTCGCGCCGCTGATGCTCTCGCTCGCGCTGGGCACGCCGCTGCTCTCGCTGGTGGGCGCGGTGGTGGCCGCGCTCACGGTCGGCATCCGCCGCTCTGGTATGCTGCTGGCCGTCCTCGCGCTGCCCCTGTTCCTGCCCGTGCTGGTGTTCGGGGCCGGCGCCGTGGTGGCCGCGGGCCAGGGCCTGCCCTGGCTGGGCGCCATCTACCTGCTCGCCGCCGGCCTGGCGGCCTGCGTGGTGCTCGCCCCGCTCGCTGCCGCCACCGCCCTGCGCATCGCCCTGACCTGAGCGCCGCCCCGTGAATCGCCTGATCCTGTGGTTCAACCAGACCGGCTCCCCGCCGAACTTCGAACGTTTCGCTTCGAAGTGGGCGCCGCCCGCTTTCGTGCTGGCCTTCATCGCCATCGCCATCGGCGTCTACGGCGCGCTGGCGGTGGTGCCGCCCGACTACAAGCAGGGCGAGAGCTTCCGCATCCTCTACATCCACGTGCCGGCCGCCTGGATGAGCCTGTTCATCTTCGTGGTGATGGCCGCGCAGGCCGTCATTGCGCTGGTGTGGCGGATCAAGCTCTGCGAGATCCTGGCCATGGCCTGCGCGCCGATCGGCGCCGCCTTCACCGTCATCACGCTCGCCAGCGGCTCGATCTGGGGCAAGCCGACCTGGGGCACCTGGTGGACCTGGGATCCGCGGCTGACCTCCGAGTTGGTGCTGCTCTTCCTCTACGTCGGCGTGATCGGCCTGTACAACGCCATCGAGGACCGCCGGGCCGCCGCCCGCGCCGCCGCCTTCCTTGCATTGGTCGGACTCGTCAACGTGCCGATCGTGCATTTCGCGGTCGAGTGGTGGAACACCCTGCACCAGGGCGAAACCATCCGGCTGATTGGTCCATCCAAGATGGATGGCAGCATGATGTGGCCGCTGATCGTGCTGGCCGTCGGCACCAAGCTGTGGTTCGTCGGCTCGCTGCTGCAACGCGCGCGCGCCATGAACCTGGAACAGGAGGCGGGCAAGGACTGGGTCCGCCAGCTCGCCGGAGGAAACCCCGATGCGGTTTGATTACGTCGGCATCGCCTACGCGGTGTTCGCCCTGGTGCTGATGTGGGACTACGTCGCCCCGCGCGTCCGCCTGGCGCGCGTGCGCCGCGAGGTGCGGATGCGGCAGCGCCGCGAAGCGGCGAGGAAGCGCCCGTGAACCCGACCCGCAAGCGCCGCCTGTACCTGATCGGCCTGGTGCTGGCCGCCGCCGGCATCGCCGCCGCCTTCCTGATCATGGCGCTGCAGGAGAACCTGAGCTACCTGCACACGCCCACCGAAGTGCTGCAGGGCAAGTCGCCGGCGGACGCGCGCTTCCGGCTGGGCGGCGTGGTGTGCTCGGGCAGCGTCCGGCGCAGCCAGGGCACGCTCGACGTCGCCTTCCGCGTCACCGACGGCACGAAGAACGTGTCGGTGCGCTACCACGGCATCCTGCCCGACATGTTCCGCGAGGGCACCAGCATCGTGGCCACCGGCCGCCTGCAGGCCGGCGCCTTCGAGGCCAGCGAAGTGCTGGCCAAGCACGATGAGACCTACATGCCGCCGGAAGTGGCCAAGGGCATGAGCCCGGAGATGCTGGCGAAGATGGAAGGCGGCAACGCCCGGCACAGCCTGACCTGCGGGGCGAACTGAGGTGCTGCCCGAGCTCGGCCTGCTGGCGCTGGTGCTGGCGCTGATCCTGGCGGTGCTGCTGGGCAGCCTGCCGATGCTGGGCGCGCAGCGGGGCAACGCGGCCTGGATGGACACGGCGCGGCCGCTGGCCTATTCGCAGGTCGTCTTCATCGGCCTGGCCTTCGCCATCCTCGCCCATGCCTTCATCACCCACGACTACTCGGTGGCCTACGTGGCGACCAATTCGAACACCCTGCTGCCCGACATCTACCAGTTCACTGCGGTGTGGGGCGCGCACGAAGGCTCGCTGCTGCTGTGGGTGCTGATCCTGTCGTTCTGGATCGCCGCGGTGGCGCGCTTCTCGCGCGCGCTGCCGATGCCGGTGGTGGCGCGCGTGCTGGGCGTGATGGGCTGGGTGAGCGCGGGCTTCCTCGCCTTCCTGATCTTCACCTCCAATCCTTTCGAGCGACTGCTGCCGGCGGCGATGGAAGGCCGCGACCTCAACCCGCTGCTGCAGGACCCGGGGATGATCGTGCACCCGCCCCTGCTCTATACCGGTTACGTCGGCTTCGCGGTGGCCTTCGCCTTCGCCATCGCCGCGCTGATCGACGGCAAGGTGGACACGCAGTGGGTGCGCTGGGCGCGGCCGTGGACCAATGTCGCCTGGGCCTTCCTGACGCTGGGCATCGCGCTCGGCAGCTGGTGGGCCTATTACGAGCTCGGCTGGGGCGGGTGGTGGTTCTGGGACCCGGTCGAGAACGCCAGCTTCATGCCCTGGCTGGTGGGCGCGGCCCTGCTGCATTCGCAGGCGGTGACCGAGAAGCGCGGCAGCTTCCGCAGCTGGACCTTGTTGCTGGCGATCGCGGCGTTTTCGCTCTCGCTGCTGGGTACCTTCCTGGTGCGCTCCGGCGTGCTGACCTCGGTGCACGCCTTCGCCAGCGATCCCACGCGCGGCCTGTTCATCCTCGGCTTCCTCGCCGCGGTGGTCGGCGGCTCGCTGCTGCTGTTCGCCTTCCGCGCGCCGACGGCGGACAAGGGCAAGCCCTTCGCGCCGTTCTCGCGAGAGACGCTCCTGCTGGCCAACAACCTGCTGCTCACCGCCGCCGCAGGCATGATCCTGCTGGGCACGCTGTATCCGCTGCTGGCGGAAGCGCTGGACCTCGGGAAGATCTCGGTGGGCTCGCCCTACTTCGGCCTGCTGTTCACCCTGCTGATGGCGCCGCTGGTCCTGCTGGTGCCCTTCGGGCCGCTGTCGCGCTGGCAGCGCGAGGAATTGTCGCTGCCGCTGCGATTGCTGGCCCCCTGGGCCGGCGTCGCGATCGGGGCTGGCATCGTGGTGTTCTTCACCGCGCGCGACGGCGGCTGGAAGCTGGCCGCCGCTTGCGTCGCCGGCCTGTGGCTGCTGCTCGGTACGCTGCGCTTCGTGCGTTCGCGCTTCTTGCAGTCGGGCCGGCGCATGACCGCGGAGATGGTCGGCATGTCGCTGGCGCACGCGGGCCTGGCGCTGTTCTTCTTCGGCGTGCTGATGACCGAGGGCGGCAGCCTCGAGAAGGACGTGGCGGCGAAGCCGGGCCAGGCCTTCGCGCTGCGCGGCTACGACTTCCGCTTCGACGGCGTCGAGCGCGTGCGGGGCCCGAACTACCAGGCCGATCGCGGCACCGTGCAGGTTTCGCGCGGCGGTCGCGAGGTCGCCACGCTGCATCCCGAGAAGCGCGCCTACGCCAGCGGCGGCAACATCATGACCGAGGCCGATATCCACGGCCGCCCGCACCGCGACCTCTACGTCGCGCTGGGCGAGTCGCTCGGCCAGGACGGCAGCTGGGCGCTGCGTTTGTACGTCAAGCCCTTCATCCGCCTGATCTGGATCGGCGCGCTTCTGATGGCGCTCGGCGGCTTCGTCGTCACCTTCGACCAGCGCTTCCGTCGCGCGCAGGCCGCCGCATGATCCGCCGCCTGCTGCCCTTCGCGCTGTTCCTGGCCCTGGCCGCGCTGCTCTACGTCGGCGTGCGCATGAACTCGGGCAAGGACACCAGCGCGATCCCCTCGCCCTTCGTCGGCAAGCCGGTGCCAGCCTTCTCGCTGCCGGTGCTGGGCGAGCCGGGCCGCGTGCTGACCGATCGCGACCTGCGCGGCACGCCCTACCTGCTCAACGTCTGGGGCAGCTGGTGCGTGAATTGCCGCGAGGAACACCCGCAGCTCACCGCGCTGGCGCAGCGCGGCGTGCGCGTGGTCGGCTACAACTACAAGGACGCGCCGCAGGATGCGCAGCGCTGGCTGGCCGAGTTCGGCAACCCGTATGCGCCCATCGTCGCGGACGAGGAAGGCCGCGCCGCGCTGGACTTCGGCATCTATGGCGCTCCGGAAACCTTCCTGGTGGACAAGGACGGCGTCATCCAGTGGAAGCTGGTGGGGCCGATCACGCCAGAGATGCTGGCGGCCGAGGTCGAGCCGCGGCTGAAGGCGATCGGGGCGTTGCCGTGAGGCGCGGGTCGTTCGCGTCCTTGCTGTTGGCGGCCAGCGCGCTCGCCGCCGCGGCGACGCCGGTACCGTCCGCGGAAGCGCCGCCCCCCGGAGAGGCCCCCCCGCCGACGTCAACGCACGCGACCGCACCC
>CBININ010000186.1:0-5107 GCA_966250755.1 uncultured Gammaproteobacteria bacterium
ATCGCCGCCGTTTCGTCCAGGGACTGGCCCTGGGCGGCGCGGTGGCGGGCCTCGGCCTCTGGCCGCGGCCGTCCTTCGCCCTCGCCACGCGGCGCGCGCCCGGCGTGCTGGCCGGCACCGACTTCGACCTGTCGATCGGCCAGACGGCGATGGACTTCACCGGTCGGGTCGTTCCGGCGGTCACCGTCAATGGTTCGCTGCCGGCGCCAATCCTGCGCTGGCGCGAGGGCAGCACGGTGACCCTGCGCGTGCGAAACGATTTGCCGCCGGGCTCGGTCCACGGCCACATGACCTCGATCCACTGGCACGGCATCCTGCTCCCGGCCAACATGGACGGCGTGCCCGGCCTGAGCTTCGACGGCATCCACCGCGGCGAGAGTTATCTCTACCGCTTCGACGTGAAGCAGTCGGGCACCTACTGGTACCACAGCCATTCGGCGCTGCAGGAGCAGGCCGGCCTGTACGGCGCGATCGTCATCGATGCCGCCGAGCCCGAGCCCTTCGCCTACGACCGCGACTACGTGGTCTTGCTCAGCGACTGGACCGAGCTGTCGCCCGCCGAACTCTTCAACCGGCTCAAGCAGCACTCCGACTACGACAACTGGCACAAGCGCACCGTCGGCGACTTCCGCCGCGACGTGGCCGCGCAAGGCCGCCAGGCCACGCTGTCGGATCGCGGCGCCTGGGGCCGCATGCGGATGACGCCGACCGACCTGTCGGACGTCAATGCGCACACCTACACCTACCTGATGAACGGCACGACCGCACTGGGCAACTGGACCGCGCTGTTCACGCCCGGCCAGAAGGTCCGGCTGCGCTTCATCAACGGCTCGTCGATGACGCATTTCGACGTCCGGATTCCCGGCCTGAAGATGACGGTCGTGGCGGCCGACGGCCAACACGTGCACCCGGTCAGCGTCGACGAGTTCCGCATCGCCGCGGCCGAGACCTTCGACGTGATCGTGGAGCCGCGCGGGCAGGACGCCTTCACGATCTTCGCGCAGGACCTGGGCCGCACCGGCTACGTCTCCGGCACCCTCGCGGTGCGCGAGGGCCTGCGCGCGCCGCTGCCGCCGCTGGACCCGCGGCCGCTGCTGTCGATGGCCGACATGGGCCACGGCGGCATGGACCACGGCAAGATGGATCACGGCGCGGGCCACGGCGCCAAGCCCGGCGCCGACACCGGCGGCCACATGATGACGATGGCCGACGGCACCCGGATGTGGATGTCGAACGCCGACATGCCGGGCATGGACCACGGCGGCGCGGCGATGGTCACGCATCCCGAGAGCGAACGCGGCAATGCCTTGGTCGACATGCAGACCATGGCGCCGACGCCGAAGCTCGACGATCCGGGCCTCGGCCTGCGCGACAACGGCCGCCAGGTGCTGAGCTATTCGATGCTGCGCAGCCTGTTCGAGGATCCCGACGGCCGCGAGCCGGGCCGCGAGGTCGAGCTGCACCTCACCGGCCACATGGAGAAGTTCGCCTGGAGCTTCAACGGGCTCAAGTTCGCCGATGCCGCGCCGCTGCGCCTGAACTACGGCGAGCGCCTGCGCATCGTGCTGGTCAACGACACGATGATGACCCACCCCATCCACCTGCACGGCATGTGGAGCGACCTGGAGGATGAGCAGGGCGCCTTCCTGGTGCGCAAGCACACGGTTGACATGCCGCCGGGCGCGAGGCGCGCCTACCGGGTGCGTGCCGACGCGCTCGGCCACTGGGCCTACCACTGCCACCTGCTCTACCACATGGAAGCGGGGATGATGCGGACGGTGGAGGTGGCCGAGTGAAGCGCGCGCTGCTCGCCATCGCGCTGGCCGGCGCGGCGCCGTTCGCGGCGGCGCAGGACGCGGTCGACCACTCGAAGATGGACCATTCGAAGATGGGACATGCGATGCCGCCTGCGCCGGCCCCCGTGGCGACGCCCGATGCGACGCTTCCGCGCACCCCGATCCCGGTGGTGACAGCCGCCGACCGCCTAGCCGCGCGTGCGCCCGCCGGCGGCCACGCCGCGCACGGCGACGCCCTCCACAGCCTCGTCGAGTTCGATCGCCTCGAGGCCTGGGAATCCGACGCGCACCACGGCGCCGCCTGGGAAGTGCATGGCTGGATCGGCAAGGACCTCCAGAAGCTGCGCTTCCGCGCCGAGGGCGAGACCGAGGACGGTGCGCTCGGCCACGCCGAGCTCGACCTGCTGTACTCGCGCGGCGTAACGCCATGGTGGGACGCGGTGGCCGGCCTGCACCACGAGAACGGCCCGGGAACGCGCGATGCGCTGGCGATCGGCGTGGTGGGCCTGGCACCCTACAAGATCGAGACGCAGGCGATGCTTTACCTGGGCGATGGCGGCGCCAGCCTGCGCGCCGAGGCCGGCTACGACACGCTGTTCACCAATCGCTGGATCCTGCAGTCGCGCGTCGAGCTGCGCGCGGAATCGCAGGCCGATGAGTCACGCCACGTGGGGGCCGGCCTGTCGACGGTGGAGGCCGGGTTGCGCCTGCGCTACGAATGGCACCGGCAGTTCGCGCCCTACGTCGGCATCGAGCGCGAGCAGGCCTTCGGCGGCACCGCCGATCGCCTGCGCGCCGACGGGGAACGCGCCGGCGACTGGCGCGTGGTGGTGGGGCTGCGTACCTGGTTCTGAGGCTGGCGTCTGTAACGGACGCTTGGCTGGCGCTCATACGGGCGGGGCGAGGATGGAGGCCCGATCACGCCACGAGAGGACGCCCGCATGAACCCGCAGAACACGTCGTCCAGCTTCGACCACAAGAAGGGATCCGCCGACCTGCGCACCCAAGGCCAGCCGCAAGGCCTGCCCGGCGGGCACATCGCCGAGGGCGAACCGCGCCTCGCCGATGTCGTCGATGACGTCGAAGGCCGCAGCGCCTCGAAAGAAGGGAGCGAAACCATTCCGCAGCAGCCGGGCTGCGGCCCCAACGTCACCGATTATCCCGGCCTTGGCGCGCCGCGCGGCGAGGATGCGCAATCCACCGGCAGCGATGCCTAGCATGGCGTGACCGGGCGTCGAAGCCGGCGGTCGGCCCGTGTTCAGTCCCGGGCCATGGCCTGCGGCGGACAATGCACGGATGCAATGGATCGACAGCGCCTCCGACCGGGCCGGCCGGCAGTTGCCGCCGCGACTGCTGGACCACGGTGACCAGCCGCTCGCCTTGTTCGTCGATATCGACGGCACCCTCGTGGATTTCGCGCGTCGCCCCGGCGACGTGCGTCTGGACGCCGACCTGGTCTGCCTGCTGGGACGATTGCAGCACTTGCTCGGCGGCGCCGTCGCGGTGCTCAGCGGGCGCGACCTGGCCGACGTCGACCGCCTGCTGAAACCACTCACCTTGCCCGCGGGCGCCCTGCACGGCCTGCAATGCCGCGACGCCAACGGCCGCGTCCGCTCGCTGCTGCCGCCCGCGACCTGGGCCACGCGCATCGGCCGCGAATGCGAGGCGCTCGCCGAATCGCTGCCCGGCGTGTGGCTGGAACGCAAGGCCGCGGTAGCCTTCGCGCTGCACTACCGCGATGCGCCCTTGCAGGGCGCGGCGGTGCTGGGGGGCGCCGCGCGCATCGCGGCGGCCAGCGGCGGGCGCTACAAGCTGCAGCCAGGCAACCACGTTGCCGAACTCAAGCCGGCGGGCGCCGACAAGGGCGATGCGCTGGCGTCGCTGCTGCAGGCGCCGCCCTTCCGTGGTCGCGCGCCGTTGGTGCTGGGCGACGACCTCACCGACGAACCTGCGTTCGCGATGGCCGAGACGCTGGGCGGCGTCGGCGTGATCGTCGGGGCGCGACGACCGACCGCGGCGCGCCACACGCTCAGTTCGCCCAGGCACACGGGCCGGTGGCTGGCCGCGCTCGCCACGCGGCTGGAGCATGCGCAGGCCGCGCGGCCATGACGGCGCTTCCCCCCAGCCTCGACCTCGGCGTGGTGGGCAACGGCAGCTTCTCCGCCCTCATCGATGCGCGCGCGCGGATGGTATGGTCCTGCCTGCCGGGCTTCGACGGCGACCCGGCCTTCTGCGCGCTGCTCGAACCGACTCGCCAGGAAGGTGGCGACTTCGCGATCGAGCTCGACCACTGCATCGGCAGCGAACAGCACTACCTGGAGAACACCGCCATCCTGCGCACGGTGTTGCGCGACGATCGTGGCGGGGCGGTGGAAGTGCTCGACTACGCGCCGCGCTTCAAGCAGCACGGGCGGGTCTACCATCCGGTGATGCTGGTGCGCCGGTTGCGGCCGTTGGCGGGCGCGCCGCGCATCCGCATCCGCCTGCGCCCGCTGCGCGACTGGGGCGCCGAACGGCCGGAGCGGCGGGTAGGCAGCAACCACGTGCGCTGGCTGCTGGATACCTGGACGCTGCGCCTGACCACCGACGTGCCGCTGCCGCTGGTGCTCGACGAACACGCCTTCCTGCTCGATCGGGAACTGCATCTCGTGCTCGGACCGGACGACACCTTGCCGACCTCGCTGGCGGCGTTCGGACGCGACCAGCTCGAGCAGACCCAGGACTACTGGCGCAACTGGGTGCGCAACCTGTCCATCCCGGTGGACTGGCAGGAGGCGGTGATCCGCTCGGCGATCACGCTCAAGCTGTGCCAGGACGAGAACAGCGGCGCCATCGTGGCCGCCATGACGACCTCCATCCCGGAGCACGCCGATTCGGGAAGGAACTGGGACTACCGCTACTGCTGGCTGCGCGACGCCGCCTTCGTGGTGCGCGCGCTCAACCGCCTGGGCGCGACCCGCAGCATGGAGGAGTACATCCGCTACATCTTCAACATCGCCGGCGGGCGCTCGCAGCTGGCGCCGGTGTACGGCATCCACTACCAGGCCGAGCTGCTCGAGCGCGAGGTGGATTCGCTGGCCGGCTACCGCGGCATGGGCCCGGTGCGCGTGGGCAACGACGCCTGGCGGCAGGTGCAGCACGACGTCCACGGCAGCGTGGTGCTGGCGGCCTCGCAGGCCTTCTTCGACCGCCGGCTGGAGACGCCCGGCGACGCGGCGATGTTCGCGCGGCTGGTGCCGATCGGCCGCGCCGCCGCGGCCAGCTGGAACCAGCCCGACGCCGGCCTGTGGGAATACCGCGGCCGCTCGCGC
>CBININ010000187.1:0-5093 GCA_966250755.1 uncultured Gammaproteobacteria bacterium
CTCGGCATCGGCCTGCTGATCGGCGTCGAGCGCGAGCGCGCCAAGGGCGAGGGCCCGGCGCGCGACGTCGCCGGCGTGCGCACCTTCGCGCTGTGCGGGCTGGTCGGCGCGGCGGCGATGTGGCTCGGCCCCGCGGCGATCGTCGCGGGCGGCCTGGTGCTCGGCCTGCTCGTGCTCGCCGGCTATCGCCACACGCAGGCGCAGGATCCGGGCCTGACCACCGAGATCGCGATGCTCGCCACCTTCCTGCTCGGGATGATGGCGCTGCGCTCCCCCGTGCTCGCCGGTGGCCTGGGCGTGGTGGTGGCGGGACTGCTCGCGGCCAAGAAGACCCTGCACCGCTTCGTGAAGCAGGGCCTGAGCGAGCGCGAGCTGGAGGACCTGCTGCTCCTGCTCGCTGCGGCCTTCATCGTGCTGCCGCTGTTGCCCGATCGCGCGATCGATCCCTGGGGCGCGCTGGTGCCGCGCAAGCTGTGGATGCTGGTGGTGGCGGTGATGGCGGTGAGCAGCATCGGCTATGTCGCGCTGCGCACGGTGGGGCCGCGCCTGGGGCTCACGCTGGCGGGGCTGGCCGGTGGCTTCGTGTCGAGCACGGCGACCATCGCCGCGCTCGGCGAACGCGCCCGCGCGGCGCCGGCCTTCGCCGGCTCGCTGGCGAGCGCGGCGCTGGTGTCCAACGTCAGCACCATCGTGCAGCTGGCGATCGTGATCGGCACGCTGTCGCCCGCCTTGCTGTTGCGCGCGGCCTGGCCGCTGGCCGCGGCCGGCGCGGTGGCGCTGCTGGCGGCGCTGGCGGCGAACTTCCATGCCGAGCAGGCGCCGCCGGATGGGCGTGAACTGGCGGGCTCGCGACCCTTGCAGCCGCGCCAGGCCCTGATCTTCGCGGCGATCGTGGCGGGGGTGTTCCTGATCGCCGCGATCGCGCGCGACCAGCTCGGCAACGCCAGCCTGCCCTGGGTGCTGGCGCTCTCCGGCTTCGCCGACGTGCACGCCTCCGCGGCGTCGGCGGCGCAGCTGGCGGGCGCCGGCCTGGTCGAGCCGCGGCTGGCACTGCTCGCGACCTGCGCCGCGCTGGCCACCAATTCGGCGATGAAGTGCGTGCTGGCGATGGTGCAGGGCGGGCGCGCCTTCGCCTGGCGCGTGGTGCCCGGCGTGCTCGGGATGGTGCTTGCCTTCCTGGTGGTGGCGGCGCTGCAGAAGGCCTGAACCTCGCGCCGCGGCGCGGGCGGGCCTCGACCTTCAGTCCGGCGCGCGCGCGGACGCGCCGCCCAAGGCGCGAACCACCGGCACGGCAAGCAGCGCGCCCACCAGCTGGGCGGCGACGAAACCCCCGACGTCGAGCGGGCGGATACCGGCGAAGCTGGTGGTGAGCGAGCGCGCCACCGTCACCGCCGGGTTGGCGAAGGAGGTGCTGGCGGTGAACCAGTACGCAGCGAAGATGTACGCGGCCACCAGCGTCGGCACCGCCGCGGGCCGATGGCGCACGCCGAGCCCGATCGTCAGCACCAGGCCGAAGGTCGCCACGCCCTCGCTCAGCCATTGCGCGGCGCCGGTGCGCGCGTGCACGCCCGCCTGCAGCAAGGGCAACTCGAACATCGCGTGCGCCAGCAGCACGCCGGCGATCGCGCCGGCCAGCTGCGCGAGCACGTAGCCCGCGAATTCCCGCGGCGCCAGCCGCGCGCCCAGGTGCTCGACCAGGCTGACGGCCGGGTTGAAATGCCCACCCGACACCGGGCCCAGCACCACGACCAGCACGTAGAGGATGCCGGCCGTGGCGCCGGCATTGGCCAACAGGGCGATGCCGTCGTTACCCTGCGACAGCGCCACGCCCATCACGCCCGAACCGACCACGCAGGCGAGCAGCAGTGCCGTGCCCAGGAACTCCGCCAGCAGCCGGCGCGACAGCGACATCACAGCGAGGCCAGCAGTTCGCGCACGCGTGCGCCGATCCGGTCGCGTACCGCGCGGTAGCCGTCGTCATCCATGTCGCGCGGGTCGGGCAGGGCCCAGTCCTCGCGTCGCTTCGCCGCCACCCACGGACAGCTGTCGCCGCAGCCCATGGTGATCACTGCATCGAATTCGCCGCCGACCTCGTCGAGCGACTTGGAGGCGTGCGCGGACAGGTCGTACCCGAGTTCGTCCATGAAGCGGATCGCCTTCGGGTTGATGCGCCCGCTCGGCCGCGAGCCGGCGCTGATCGCCTCCACCGCCTCGCCACCCAGCATCCGCGCGAAGGCTTCCGCCATCTGGCTGCGGTTGGAATTCTCCACGCAGACGAACAGCACCCGCTTGCGGTCCATGCGCGCGGCCTCAGCAGCAGGCGGAGGCCGGGCCGCAGCAGGCCGTGCCCTTGTCGACCTTGGGCTTCATCGCCTTCGGGTCGGGCGTGCAGGCCGCGCCGTCGGTGGCGCAGGCGGCATCGCCCGCGTAGTACGTGGTGGCGTCGCCGAAGGTGTGGAAGGTTTCCCAGCGCGTGCCCTGCGGGTCCTCGGTCCAGAGCTTGTCGGACTTCGCGTAGCAGCACACCGTGGCTTGCTCCGGCACCAGCGCGTTGCCCGCGGCCTCGAGGCGTACGCCGAGCGCGGCCAGTTCGTCGCCGCTTTCGGCCTGGATCCCAAGGTGGTCCACGCCCGGCGCGCGACCGGTGTCGGAGATGGCGAAGTTCACCCGCGGATCCTCGAGCATCCACTTGGCGTAGTCGGGTTTGCGCACGCTGGGTTCGCTGGCGAACAGCTGCGAATAGAAGCGGATGCTGGCCTCGAGGTCGGCGACGTTGAGGTGGACGTGGAAGCGGTTCATTTCGGTGTCCTCTTCTGCGGCGAGGGTGGGGTGCAGGTCGCCGACGGGCCGCAGGCGGCGCCGGCGCAGCAGTTCTCGGTGAGGTAGGCGAGCAGCGCGTTCATCTGCCCATAGGCGGCACGCACGCGGATGCTGCGGCCCTGGCGCTCGTCGGCCAGCAGGCCGGCGGCGCGCAGGACGTTGAGGTGGGCGGTCAGCGTGGCGGGCGGCAGGCCCAGGCTGTCGCGCAGTTCGCCCACCGCCAGCCCGTCCGGCCCGGCCTGGACGAGGGCACGGAAGGCCGCCAGCCGGGTGTCGTGGCTGAGGGCGTTGAGGGCAGCGACGGCGAGCGCGTGATCCATAATTCCATTATTTTGGAATTATGGAAATATGTCAAGTTCTCCCGGACACCGGGCCGGCGGCGCCGATCAGCGTCCGCCCGAAGGCGGCGGCGAATCCCGCCGCCAACAGGGTCGCGCCCACCAGGGGCATCGAGGGCGTCGCCCAGGCCGCCTTCAGCAAGGCCATCGCGATGACGGCCAGATGCAGGAAATTCCCGAGTGCGACCGGTCGGCCATAGATGCCGCCGAAGGGAGCGCCGCGCGCATGCCAGTCCAGCAATCCGAAGCCGAGCCAGGCCGCACCCAGCGCCTGGACGCAAAGCACCACGCCGGGCGCTGCAGCCGCACTGCCGAGGGCCGCCAGCAGCTCCTGCGGCGCGAAGGTGCAGGCCAGCCCGCCCACGGCGAAAACGATCGCGGCACTCGACATCAGCTTGCGGGAGTCCATGGCGTGCTCCGGGTGCAAAGCGTGGAGTGTGGCCGTGGATGCCGCAAAGCAAAAGGCCCCGCCGGAGCGGGGCCTTTCGAAGATGCCGCAAGCCGCGGGGGCTTACTTGATCTTGGCTTCCTTGTACGCCACGTGCTTGCGCACGACCGGGTCGTACTTGAGGAATTCGAACTTGTTCGGCGTGGTCTTCTTGTTCTTGTCGGTGGTGTAGAAGTGACCGGTGCCGGCGGTGGAGATCAGGCGGATCTTGTCGCGCTTGGATGCCATGGTGGGTTCTCCTTAGACCTTGTCGCCGCGGTGGCGGATTTCAGCGAGCACCGCGTCGATACCCACCTTGTCGATGGTACGCAGGCCATGGGACGAAACGCGCAGCTTGACCCAGCGGTTCTCGCTGGCGACCCAGAAGCGACGCTCGTGGATGTTGGGGTGGAACTTGCGGCGGGTGGCGTTGTTGGCGTGCGAGACGTTGTTACCGCTCATCACGCTCTTGCCGGTGACCTGACAGATGCGGCTCATGGCTAGTACTCGATATCGGTGGGTTCCGCCCATGGCCCGGACGGATTCGGCCCCGCTGCGACCCCTCATCGGAGGGTGAAACCGGCAGCGAGCCCGCGAGTATGCCCGGAAAGTCCTTTCGAATCAATATTGTCGGCGGGACGGGCGGCCGGCGACCGGTGGATCCGCGCGGGGGACGCCGCAAGTACGTCCATGTAGGCTTATCGGCGGCATCCCTGCCGCCGATCCCCCCGCGCGAATCCCCCGGTCGCCGGCCGCCCGTCTCGGCGAGTTGTGCGATCGGAAGGAATGATCAACAGCTTCTCCGGCGCCCGCTATTTGGCCGGCCACCCGCCATTCCGCGGATTCCCTTTCCAAGTCCGCCGCAGCAGAGGGAGTCCGGTGGTGCTAGTGCGACGCCCGGTCCCGGTGCCAGCCGCGATGGCGGATGTCGAGGTAGAGGCTGTAGATGGCCGTGAAGGCGGGGAACAGGTTCTGGACCACGCCGACCGCGTCCTGCTTGGCCGAGAACAGGAAGTAGCTCAGGGTCATCAGCGAGCCGACGATGCTCATGTACCAGAACGCGCGCGGGATCACCGGCTTGCCGTGGCGCTTGCTGGCGATGAACTGCACCAGCCAGCGGCCGCCGAACATGAAGGCGCCGACCAGGCCGATCAGCTTCCAGGCGGTGATGTGGACGCCGAAGCCGCTCAGCCAGACGATCTGCGCATTCATGTCCATGGCGGTCAGCCCTCGCGCGCGACTTCGTCGGCGCCGGTCACTTTCGAGCGTTTGATCAGCCAGCCCACGCCGCGCAGGTCCGCCAGGCCCACCCAGGCGCGGTGCAGGTTGTTGTACTTGGACACGCCCGCGGAGCGGGCGCGGTGGTTCACCGGCACGCTCACGCTCTCGTAGCCGGCGCGGCGGAACAGCGCCGGCAGGTAGCGGTGCATGTGGTCGAAGTAGGGCAGGTCCAGGAACACGGCGCGGTCGAAGAGCTTGATGCCGCAGCCGGTGTCGGGCGTCTCGTC
>CBININ010000188.1:0-5091 GCA_966250755.1 uncultured Gammaproteobacteria bacterium
GCGACGAAGGGCACCACCTGCAGGCCTTCGTCCTTCCACAGGTAGCGCAGGCTCACGCCCCAGTCCTGCCAGCCGCCGTGGTAGCGGCCGTCGTCGAGGAAATCCTCGCCGTGGTCGTCGTCGAGCGTACCCGGGTCGTGCACGCCCGGCCCGACGAAGCGGTTGGACTTGAACGGCAGGTCCACGGTGACCGCCAGGCGATCGGTCAGGCCGTAGTCGAAGCTCAGGAAGAGGCTGTGGTTGTCGATCGCGCCCGGATACCCGCGGTCGCCGTTGTAGATGGTGTGGGCGGCGATGAACAGGTCCTGGTAGGCGATCGACGCCGAGCCGTGGCCCTTCGGCGGCACCCAGGTCTGCGTCTGCGCCGCCGCCCCGCCCGTCCCCGCGAGCGAAAGCCAGGCCAGCGCCAGCAGCGCGCGGTTCGCGGTTCCCCGACGCGAACGGGCGTGCCTCACGGTGAGGGCGCCATGGCCTGGTTGATCGCCTTCAGGTACTGCCCGAGGCTGGCGCCGTCGAACAGGTGCAGCGGGAAGCGCGAACGCACGTCCGCGGAGTTGCGCTCGCTGCGCGCGACCACCGGCAGCAATCGCGGCTTGGCCGTCGCGCCGGCGGCCATCGCCTGCACGGCATCGGCCTGGCCGATGTCGGCGATCACGATGTCGAAGCGCGCGCCGCGCATCGCCGAGGCCAGCGCATCGGCATTCGAGGCCAGCGTGACGCGGTGGCCGGCCTGTTCGAGGCCCTTCAAGACCTTCTGCCGCTCCGCGGCGGGGGCGGCCGGATCGATGAGCACCAGCACCGCGGCCGGGCGCGGCGCCAGGTAGCCCTGGTAGCGCATGCCCTGGCCCATGTTGAAATGCCCCTCGCCGCAGGCGAAGGCAGTGGGTGCGACGACGAGCGCGGCGCAAAGCACGGTGGTGGCGCGGAACCGGTTCATGGGGCCTCCTGGGCACGCGGGGGTGGGGGTTTCGCGGGACGAGTGTCGCCCGCCTGCAGTCCGGTACGGAAATCGGCGCCGCCGATGACGGCCAGGCCCTGGCGGGCCTCGCGGGCGCGCTCGACCGTCATCGCCAGCAACACGAAGGGATAGGTCGGCCGGAGGCTGGCGACGCTGACGCAGCGCAGCGGCCGGTCGGGATGCGGGTTGGCGGCGCGCGGGGACGCCAGGCCGGGGTCGTCGAAGCCGAGCACCGTCCTTGCGGCATCGATGGCGAGCACCCGCGGTACGTCGGCGTCGTCGCTGTCGTAGCCCGGCAGGTCGATGCCGGCGCGCAGCGAGGTGCTGGCCTGGCTGCCGTCGGCGTAGCGCCAGTGCAGGGTCGCCAGCGGGTCGCCCGTCGGCGTCGGCGAGGGCGTGGACACCTGCAACAGCAGGTGCACGGCGTCGATCCGCCCGGTCGGGAACGCGGTGCAGATCCGCCGCTCGAACTCGACTTCCTCGATCGTGCGCTGGTTCATGTTGTCGGTGCCGACCTGGCTCATGCCGCGGACGTCGAAGTCCGTGCCGCCGATGCGCAGCCGGCCCGCGGGCAGCGGGCGCATCTGCGCGCGCACGCTGAAGAAGGTGTTGCGCACCATCTCCGGACTGAAGTTGTACAGGCGGCTGAGGTCGACCAGTTCCGGCGCGGTGCCGCGCGGCCGCCGCGGCACCTCGGTGAGGTAGCCCTCCACCTGCGCCGGCTGGGGTCTTGCCGCGGGGACCGGCCACGGTCCCGGGTCCTGCGCGCGCAGTGCCGCGCGATCCGCGGCGCTCGGCAGGCGCAGGCCGGCGGCAGGCGAGGCGGGCGTGGCCACCTGCGCCAGGCTGCGGGCGATGGCCGCCGGCGACCGGTCTTCCACGCCGATCCACCACTGCCGCCAGTGGCCCTGCGCAGAGCGCGCGAGCAAGCGCCGCCCGTCCGGCGCGAACGCCAGTTGCACGATGACGTCGTTGGCATCGCTGTCGGCGACCAGGGGCAGGCCGATCGGCGCACCGGTCGCCGCGTCGTGCAGTTGCACCTCGCGCACGAAGGCATGCGCGAGCAGCCGGCCGTCGGCGCTGGCCGCGAGCACCGCAGTGGAGTCGCCGCGCGCCAGCCGTGGCAGCGCGCGCGCGCGCCCGTCCGGCCCGAACCACACGTCGCCACCGCGGCCCGCCACGAACAGGCCGCCGGCCGCGGCGATCGCGCCCAGGGGTTGCACCGCGCCGGCATCGCCCTGCCAGCGAAGCGTGTCGGTTGCCGGATCCCAGCGCGCGGCGAGGTCGCGACCGAAGCGCGGGTCGGGTGCGCGCGTCACGAAGCTGATGGCGCCGTCCGCGTCGAAATCCGCCCAGGCGATCGGTTGGGTGTCGTCCTGCGGGCGCTCGCCGAGCAACTGCCACGCCGGCAGCGCGAACACCGACAGGGCGCCGTCCGCGGGACCCAGCGCGAGCAGGCGCCGGCCGTCGGTGCTGAAGGCCAGGCGATGCAGCGGACCGGTGACGCGCACTTCGTTGCCCACCGGCGCGCCGCGTCGCAGGTCGAACAGGCGCAGCCCTTCCTGGGGGCCGTCGCCGCCGTTGACGCTGCGGGTGGCGACCGCCCAGCGGCCGTCCGCCGACACCGCCAGGCGTGCGGGCGAATCCTCCAGCGGCAGCGCGGGGCCGAGCGGCGCCAGCGAGCGCGCATCCAGTCGCTGCAATCCGGTGGACGTCGATACCAGAAGCTCGCGGCCGCCGGCGATCAGCTCGGCGAAGCCAGGCGGCTGAGGCAGGGTCCGCCACGGCGTGGCCGCGCGCCCGTCCACCGACACGACGCGAAGGTGGTCCCAGGCCACGTCCACCAGGTGGCGCCCATCGAACTGCAGGCCGTCGGGCACCTGCGCGGCGGCGCGCGCCGCCGCCGTCGGGCCCATCGGCAGGCGCCACAGTTGCACGTCACCGTCGAGCCCTGCCGTCGCCAGCAGGCCGGTGGACAGGGACCAGCCCAGCGCGTAGTCGGCGGCCAGCGCGTGCGCCACCGGTGCGGCGCCGATGCGCTGCGCAGGCACCGCGCGCGGGCCGGGCTCGGGCAAACGCCACACGGCGACGCTGCCGCGGCCGGAGGCCACCAGCAGGCGCTGGCGATGGCTGACCGCGACGCGCAGCAAGGCGAAGTCGTGCTGCATCTGTCCCGACACCAGCGGGTTGCCGGTCGCCACGTCGTAGGCCTGCGCGGCGCCATCACGGGTGCCCACCGCGAGCCAGGCATCGTCCTCGCTGAATTCCAGCCAGGTCACCTCGCGGCTGCGCGGCGCCGGCAATTGCCGGCGTTCGCCACTGGCCGGGTCGACCAGGTAGACGCGACCCTCGAAATCGCCGAGCGCCAGCCGGCGGCCGTCGTGCGCCAGCGACCACGCCGAAACGCCGGTGTTGCCGGGCAGCGGCAGGCTCGGCGAGGCCTTCGACGCGCCCGGGTCCACGATGCGCAAATGCACCATGCCGGTGGCGAGGTTGGCCGCGAACCGGCCGCGCGGCCCGAGCAACCAGGGCAGGAACTGTTCCGTGTCCGCGGCCGCAAGCGGCCCCAGCGCGCGCCAGGGCGAGACTTGCCACAGCTGCGTGCGCCGTTGCGCATCGCGCAGCAGGGCGTAGCGTCCTTCGGCATCGAAGGTGGCGTCGGCGAAGCCGGCGAAGCTGGCCGGGGGTTCGATCACCTGCGCGCTGGCGAGGTCCACCAGCCAGGTGTCGCCCTCGGCCGGACTGGCCTGGTTGCCCATCCAGTCCAGCGTCACCCGCAAGCGGCCGTCGGGGGTGAAGCGCAGCAGCCTCGGCACGGCCGGCTCGCCGATGGCGTCCTTGCGGTCGCGGAAGCTCACGCGCCCGCGTTCGGCCAGGGTCGCGGCCTCGTACCAGCGCACGCTCTGGTCGCTCAGTCCCAGCGCGAGCCAGCGGCCGTCCTCGCTCACGGCCACCGCCAGCGGATTGGCATCGGCCACCAGCATGCGGTCCACCAGCACCGCGCCCTGGCCCTGGACCAGGCCCATGCGGCGGCGTTCGAGGGAGGCGTCGTCGCGGTTGCCGGCCTGTTCCTGCTCGCGCAGGTTGGCGAGCAGGCGCGGTAGCGCATCGAAGCCGCGGCCGTCGCGCTCCAGTTGCAGCGCCTCCCCGCGCCGGCTCTCCCACAGCAGCGCGCGCGAGGCGGCGGCATTGCTCTCCGCGCGTCGCCACTGCAGGGCGGTCGCGCCGATGCCGACGACCAGGGTGCACACCAGCAGCAGGGCGAGCGCGGTGAGCCGCGGCTCGCGCCTCGCCAGCCGGAGCACGCGGCCGCCGGCGCCGAGCGGCCGTGCCTTCACCTCGCGCGCCTCGAGGAAGCGGTTGAGGTCGTCGGCCAGTTCGCGCGGGCTGCGGTAGCGCGCTTCCGGCGCCTTGGCCAGGCACTTCAGGCAGATCGCCTCGAGGGCCGCCGGAATGCCGGCGCGCCACTGCGAGGGCGGGCGCGGCGGCGCCGACAGCACTTCGGACAGCGTGGCCTGGGCATTGCGCGCATTGAACGGCGGCTTGCCGGTGAGGCACTCGTACAGCAGCGCGCCCAGGCCGTAGATGTCGGTGGCCGGGGACAGCGCGCCGGTCTCGCCGCGCACCTGCTCGGGCGACATGTAGCTGGGCGTGCCGGACACCTCGTGGCGATCGATCGAGATCAGCTCGCCGAACTGGCGCGCCAGCCCGAAGTCGGCGACCTGCGGCTGGCCGTTGGCGTCGATCAGCACGTTGCCCGGCTTCAGGTCCAGGTGCAGCACTTCCAGTCGGTGCGCGTAGTCCACCGCTTCGGCCACGGTGCGCAACAACTCGGCCGCGGCGCGCGGCGCCATCGGTCCGCCCGAGGCCAGCCGGTCGGCGAGCGAGCCGCCCGTGACCAGCTGCATCGAGAAGAAGTTGAGGTCGCCATGCACGCCGGTCTCGTGGATGGCCACGATGTTGGGGTGCTGCATGCGCGCGGCGGCCTTGGCCTCGCGCTGGAAGCGTTCGATGAATTCCGGCGAGGCCCAGGGCCCGGCCGACAGCAGCTTCACCGCGACCTCGCGTTCCAGGCCGGCCTGGCGCGCGCGGTAGACCACGCCCATGCCGCCCTGGCCGATCTGCTCGAGCAG
>CBININ010000189.1:0-5063 GCA_966250755.1 uncultured Gammaproteobacteria bacterium
CGACCGGCGGCTCGCGCTCGCCGCCCGCGTTCCATATCAACCACGCCGAGCCCAGCAGCATTGCGCCGAGCAGCAGCAGCGGCCACACCCGCGGCACCGGCGCGCGCGCGGGCGGCGCGCCCGGCGCGGCGGCGAACACGTCCGGCGCCTGGCCGCGGCGGCGCTCGGCTTCGGACGTGCGCAAGGCATCGAGGAGCAGTGACATCTCAGGGCGCTCCCTGCAACCACAGGGCCAGCCAGACCGAGGCCAGGCCGGCAAGCACGAGCGTCCAGCCCAGGATGTGCCAGCCGCGTTGCGAAGGCCGCGCGGCGGGCAGCACCTCGGCCGCGGCCAGGTCCACCAGCTTCGCGTCCACCCGCGTGCGGCCATGCACGTAGCCGGCCAGCAGCGCGCGTTCGCCCAGCACGTTCAACAGGCGCGGCACGCCGCCGGACAGCGCATGCAATCGCGCCACCGCGCGGTCCTCGAAGGGGAAGGCGCTTGCCCCTGCGACCTGCATGCGGTGGCGCAGGTAGGCCGCGGTCTCGTCCGGCTGCAGCGGCGTGAGGTGGTAGCGCGCGGTGATGCGCTGCGCGAGCTGGCGCAGGCCGGGGCGCGCGAGGGTCTCGCGCAGTTCCGGCTGGCCGATCAGCACGATCTGCAACAGCTTCTGCGTCGGCGTCTCCAGGTTGGTCAGCAGCCGCACCTGCTCGAGCAGTTCGCGCGAGAGCTCCTGCGCCTCGTCGATCATCAGCACCACCCGCAGGCCGTCGGCATAGGCCTTCAGCAGGTAGTCGTTGAGCGCGTCCACCTGGGTCTTGAGGCTGCGCCGGCGGGTCTCCTGCGGCACCTGCAGCTCCTCGCAGACCGACTCGAGCAGTTCCAGCGGCGTCTGCTTCGGGTTCAGCACCAGCGCGATGCGCACGTTCTCCGGCAGTTGCTCCAGCACGAGCCGGCAGAGCGTGGTCTTGCCGGTGCCGACCTCGCCGGTGAGCTGCACGAAGCCGCCGCTGCCGCCCTGGCCGATGCCGTAGAGCAGGTGCGCGAGTGCGTCGCGGTGGCGCTCGCCGAGGAAGACGAAGCGCGGGTCCGGGGTGATCGCGAAGGGCGGCTCGGCCAGGCCGTAGTGGCTCAGGTACATGCGGCGAGCTTAGGACAAAGCCGCCGCTAGCGCTGCGGGTGCAGTTCCACCGCGACCGCGAGATGGTCGGAGCCGGCGGCGGGCAGGGCCCGGTAGTCGGCGACCTCGAACCCTGCGGTCAGCACATGGTCGAGCGCGCGCTCCGGCGCCCAGGCCGGGAAGGTCGGCAGGCACAGCGCCGGCGGCGTCAGCCGCGTGCGGCGGTAGAGCCGGCGCATCTCGGCCGCCTCCGGATCGCAGTTGAAGTCGCCCATCAGCGCGACGCGCTTTTCGTCGGCCAGCAATTCGGCGAGGAAGTCGAGCTGCATGTGCCGCGACTTCGGGCCGAGCGAAAGATGGGTCACCGCCAGCACCCAGGCGTCCTCGCCCTTGCCGAAGCGCGAGACCAGCACGCCGCGGCCGGCCACCCGCCCGGGCAGGGCGTAGTCGAGCAGTTCGGTCGGCTCGAAGCGGCTGAGCACGGCGTTGCCGCTGCCGGCGATGCGCGAGATGCGGCGGTTGGCCTGGTGGCTGACGAAGGGGAAGCGCCCACGCTCGGCCAGGTAGTCACTCTGGTTGTCGAAACCCGAACGCATGCTTCCGGGGTCGGCCTCCTGCAGGCCGACCACGTCGAAGGGCGAGAACAGCTGCGCCAGGCTGTCGAGGTTGGCGCGCTTGCCGGTCGGCAGCACGTGCGACCAGCTGCGCGTGATGTATTCGCGATAGGCGCGCGTACTCGAGCCGGCCTGGATGTTGCAGCTCAGCAGGCGGAGCGGAGCGTCGGCAGGCTTGCGCGCCATCGTCCCCCGGGGCTCAGGGCGTGGCGGCCGGGGTCGGGGCGGCGGCCTGCGCGGCCGCGCGTTCCTGCGCGATCAGGTAGTTCACCGTGGCGAACATGCCTTGCACGCCGCGCTCGCGCGTGTTCATCACCCGGTACTTGCCGTTGACGATGATGGTCGGGGTGCCGGTGACGCCGGTGCGCAGCGCGAACTGCTTGGCGCGGTTGAACTTGGCGTTGACGCCGAAGCTGTCGAGCGTGGACAGGAAGGTCGCGCGGTTGGCGCCGAAGCCGGCGTAGAGGTCGGCGAACTCCGCCGGCGTGCCCTGCTTGATCTTCTGCTGCATGAAGATCGCCGGGAACACCTGGCTATGCGCCTTGTCGGCCACGCCCATCACCTGGGCGGTGAAGAAGGCGCGCGCGGCGGTGTCCCAGGGGCCGCCGAAGGGGGCGGGCACGTAGACCCAGCGCGCATCGGCCGGCAGCGTCGGCTTGAACAGGTCCACCGAGGGCTGCACTTCGGCGCAGACATGGCACATGTAGCTGAAGACTTCCGCCACTTCGATCCTGCCGTCGGCCGGGTTCCAGGTCGGCTGCGGCGCCGGCAGCACTTCGTAATCGGTGCCCAGGCGCGGCGCCGGAGCGTTGGGATCCACCACCGGCGCGGCAGGCGTGGCGGCGGGCGCCACGGCGGTCGGGCTCGCCGGCGCGGCGCTGGCAGCGGTGGCCGGTGCCGCGGCGACGGCGGCGGGTGCGTTCGCGGCAGGCGTTTCGGGCGTCGCCGGCGCGGCGGGCTCCTGGTTCGAATTCGAGCAGGCGGTGAGCGCGGTGACGGTCAGCACGGTGGCCAGCAGGCGACGGAACATCGGGGTTCTCCGGGGCGTGTTTTCAGTCGGACGGACGTCAGGGTCGAGGATACCCCCGGCCAAAACGGCGCGGGCCGAAGACACCATGCCTTCGGCCCGCTGAATCGGTGCTGTGACCGCGGCGCGCGGCCGCGGTTCCGCTTACTCGGCCTTGGCCGTGGCGGCGGGAGCGGCGGCGTGCAGGCCCTGGATGTAGGTGCCCAAGGCCTGGATTTCCTCGTCGCTGAGCTGCTTGGCGATTTGCGCCATGACCAGGTTGGCCTCGGTGCCGGTGCCATAGCTGCCACCGTCGCGGAAGAACTGCAGCTTGGCGACCGTGTAGGCCGAGTGCTGGCCGCCGAGCGAGGGGTAGGCCGGACCGGGATTGCCGCGGCCGGCGGGGCCGTGGCAGGCCATGCAGGCCGGCAGGCCGTCGGCCGGGCGACCGGCGCGGAACAGCTTCTCGCCCACGGCGTAGAACTTCTTGTCTGCGTTCGGGCCGGTGGTGATGACGGTGTCGTCGGCGACGCCGGCCTGGCCCTTCTGGGTCGCGAAGTAGGCGCCGATATCGCGCATGTCCTGCGCGCTCAGCGGGGCGGCCATGCCCTGCATGATCGGGTTCTGGCGCTGGCCGCTCTTGAACAGGTGCAGTTGGCGGGCGAGGTAGCGCTCGTGCTGGCCGGCGAGGCGCGGGTACTGCGGGTCGGCGGCGTTGCCGTCGATGCCGTGGCAGGCGGCGCAGGCGCCGGCCTTGGTCTGGCCGGCCTTGGCGTCACCCGGGGCGGCCGGGGCTTCCGGCGCGGCGGCGACGGCGGCCGGGATCTCGACCGGGGCCGCGGCGGCCACGCTGGCGGGAGCGGCCGGGGCCACGGAGGCCGGGGCGGCGGGCGCAGCGCTGGCGGCGGGGGCCGGCGAGGTGGTGACCTGCTTGGCGACCGCGGTGGTCATCAGGGCGACGGCGGCCAGGCCGACCAGGTGCGAAAACTTCATGGACCAGCTCCGGGAATGCGGAAAAACCGGGAAGGAAAGGGTTCGCGGCCGCGAAAGCCGCATAGCGGGCCATTATCCCAGTCCGCGGCGGGACGGGTCAATTCAAGCCGGTCCCGCATTGCGTCCGCCAGGGTGGGAGCGCCGCCTCGCGTACCATGGGCGCATGTCGAACTACCTCGCGAGCGCCGCCTACAAGCTGGCCGCCCACCTGCCGCGCCAGCTTCCGCCCGACACCGGGCGCGAGGTGGCCTTCGCCGGGCGCTCCAACGCCGGCAAGTCCAGCGCGCTCAACGCGCTGTGCAACCAGCACCGCCTGGCCAAGACCTCCAAGACGCCGGGCCGCACCCAGCAGCTGGTGTTCTTCGAGGTCGCGCCCGAGCGCTACCTCGTCGACCTGCCGGGCTACGGCTACGCGCAGGTGCCGATGGACCTGAAGGCGCACTGGCAGGCCTTCATCAACGGCTACTTCCGCGATCGCGCCGCACTGGCCGGGCTGGTGGTGGTGATGGACATCCGCCACCCGCTGCGCGAGTTCGACCGGAAGATGCTCGACTACGCCAAGGCGCGCGCGCTGCCCACGCACTGCCTGCTGACCAAGGCCGACAAGCTCGGGCGGGGCGCGCAGTCGCAGGCGCTGTCCGCCGTGCGCAAGGAACTGGGCGACGTCGCGACCGTGCAGCTGTTTTCGAGCCAGGACAAGTTGGGCATCGACGAGGCGCGGGCGGTTGTCACCGGGTGGCTTCGCGGCTGAGCCCGCCTTCGGCGGTCGCAAGCCCGGAGTAGACTTGGCGTTCGGCTTGCGTCGGTCGGGGTCCGTCCCCACATGGAGTCGATCCACCAAGGGGTGCGCCAGTGTCGAGTCCGAGCCAGGTCAAGGAATCCGTCATCACCGACCTGCGCGAGCTCGTCGACTTCCACGCGGCAGGCTCGCGGCCCCGAGAGCAATGGACGATCGGCACCGAGCACGAGAAGTTCGGGTTCCGGCTCGACGACCTGCGGCCGCCGACCTACGAAGGCGAGCGCGGCATCGGCGCGATGCTGCAAGGCCTGACGCGCTTCGGCTGGCAACCGGTCGAGGAGCACGGCAAGGTGATCGCGCTGACGCGCGACGGCGGTTCGATCACGCTCGAGCCCGCCGGGCAGTTCGAGCTCTCCGGCGCGATGCTGGAGAACATCCACCAGACCTGCTGCGAAACCACCGCGCACCTGCGCGAGGTCAAGACGGTGGCCGAGGAGATCGGCCTGGGCTTCCTGGGCATGGGCTTCCAGCCCAAGTGGCGCCGCGAGGACATGCCCTGGATGCCGAAGGGCCGCTACCAGATCATGCGCGACTACATGCCCAGGGTCGGC
>CBININ010000190.1:0-5032 GCA_966250755.1 uncultured Gammaproteobacteria bacterium
TCAGCGGCTCGGCGAAGTTGAGGTGGATGGCGCGCTCGGCGCGCACCGCCTCGGTGGATTCCAGCTTGGCCAGGCGCTTGACCCGCGACTGCGCCTGCTTGGCCTTCGAGGCCTTGGCCTTGAAGCGGTCGATGAAGCTCTGCAGGTGGGCGCGTTCGGCCATCACCTTCTCGTGGTTGATCTGCTGCAGGCGCAGGTGTTCGGCGCGCTGGCGCTCGAAGCTGGTGTAGTCGCCGGTGTAGAGCTTGGCCTTGCCCTCGTGCAAGTGCAGCGTGTGGGTGGACACGCCGTCGAGGAACTCGCGGTCGTGCGAGATCAGCAGCAGGGTGCCGGGGTACTTGAGCAGCCACTGCTCCAGCCACAGCACCGCGTCGAGGTCGAGGTGGTTGGTCGGCTCGTCGAGCAGCAGCAGGTCCGAAGGCTTCATCAGCGCGCGCGCCAGGTTCAGGCGCACGCGCCAGCCGCCGGAGAAGGCCGACACCGGCCGCGCATGCGTCTCCGCCGGGAAACCCAGGCCATGCAGCAGCCGGCCGGCGCGCGCGGTGGCGTCGTAGCCGTTCATCTGGTCGAGCTGGTGGTGGCATTCGGCCACCGCCTCGTAGTCCTCGGCATCCATCGCGGCGGCTTCGGCGCGAATCACCTCGTACACGTCGGCATCGCCGGACAGCACGAAGTCGATGGCAGGGTCCGGCAGCGAGGGTGTCTCCTGCGCGACGCTGGCGATGCGCAGCCGCGTGGGCAAGTCGAGGTTGCCGACGTCGGATTCGACCTCGCCCATGATGGTCGCGAACAGGCTGGACTTGCCGCAACCGTTGCGACCGACCACGCCCACCCGCCAGCCGGCGTGCAGGGTCAGGTCCACGTTGGACAGCAGCAGCCGTTCGCCGCGCCGCAGGGCGAAGTTCTTGAACGAGATCATGCGCGGCATTGTACCAGCCCGCCCCCGCGCGACCGCCGCGGGTTGCCCCGGCCCCACCGCGGCGGCGACACTCGGGGGATGGAACACCACGCCCCCCTCGTCGCCCTGCTGGCCGGCGGCCTCGTCCTCGCCTTCGTGCTGGGCGCGATTGCGCACCGCCTGCGGCTCTCGCCCCTGGTGGGCTACCTGATGGCGGGCATCCTGGTGGGGCCCTTCACGCCCGGCTTCGTCGGCGACACTGCGGTGGCCCTGCAGCTGGCCGACATCGGCGTGGTGCTGCTGATGTTCGGCGTCGGCCTGCATTTCTCCGTGGACGACCTCAAGTCGGTGCGCAAGGTGGCGCCGTGGGCGGTGTTGCCGATGGCCTTCTCGACCCTGCTGGGCTGGGGGCTGATGCGCGCCATGGGCTGGACCGGCTGGCAGTCGCTGGTGTTCGGCCTGTGCCTGTCGGTGGCCTCCACCGTGGTGCTGATGCGCGCGCTCGAGGCGCACCGGCTGGTGGACACGGACCGCGGCAAGACCGCGGTGGGCTGGATGATCGTCGAGGACATGGTGACCATCGTCGCCCTCGTGCTGCTGCCCGTGCTGGCGCGGGCGCTCGGCGACGGCAGCGGGCCGATGCCGGTGGCCGCCATCCTCGAGGCGCTGGCGCTCACCGCCGGCAAGCTTCTGGTGTTCGGCGCGCTGACCCTGATGGTGGGACGACGCGTGGTGCCCTGGATCCTGCGCCGGGTCGCCGGCACCGGTTCGCGCGAACTGTTCACCCTGGCGGTGCTCGCCATCGCGCTGGGCATGGCCTTCGGGTCGTCGGAACTGTTCGGCGTGTCCATCGCCCTCGGCGCCTTCTTCGCCGGCATGCTGCTCAACGAGTCGGAGCTCAGCCACAAGGCCGCGGCCGATTCGCTGCCGATGCGCGACGCCTTCGCGGTGCTGTTCTTCGTCTCGGTCGGCATGCTGTTCAACCCCAACATCCTGGTGCGCGAGCCCTGGCTGGTGCTCGGGACCTTCCTGGTGGTGACGGTCGGCAAGCCGATGGCGGCCTTCGTGGTGGTGCGGGCGATCGGGCAGCCCGCGCGAATGGCTTCCACGATCGCGGCGACCGTGTCGCAGGTCGGCGAGTTCAGCTTCATCCTCGCGGGCCTGGCGGTGGCGCTGAAAGTGCTGCCGCCCGAGGGTCGCGACCTCGTGCTGGCCGCCGCGCTGCTGTCGATCGTCGCCAACCCGATCATCTTCCACTGGGTGGTGGCCTGGCAGCGACGCGAGAAGGCCGAGCGCAAGGCGCAATCGGAGGCCCGCGAGGAAGCCGAGGCGCCGCCCGGCCCAGCCCTGCCCACCGCCGGCCACACCATCGTGGTGGGCTACGGGCGCGTCGGCGCGCAGCTGGCGGCGCTGCTGAAGGAGCGCGGCGTCGACGTCGCCGTGATCGACGACAGCCGCGACCTCACCGACCGCGCGCGCGCCGATGGCATTCCCGCGGTGCGCGGCAATGCGGCCGCGGCCGATCGGCTCGCGGAGCTGTCGCCGGAGAACGCGACGCGCGCCTTGATCGCCATCCCCAACGCGTTCGAGGCCGGCGAAATCGTCTCCCGCCTGCGCAAGGCCAACCCGGCGATGACCATCCTGGCGCGCGCGCATTCGGAGCCGGAAATGCGCCACCTGCTGGCCAGTGGCGCCGACGGCGCGGTGCTGGCCGAACGCGAGCTGGCCTACTCGATGGCCGAAATGGTGCTCGGCCCACCCTAGGCAACTGCGAAATCCATCAACCCCGAAGGCCACGGCCGCTCGTTATAGTCGGTCGCCTCCACTCACTTGGGATTTAACTGCATGCTCGCCAGACTGTTCGCCGCCGGGTCCTTGCTGCTCGGCCTGCCTGCCTTCGCCGCCGACCAGTTCCACCAGGAGGCGCGCGTGGGCCTGAGCGAAGCCGAGTTCGCCCGCGCCAACACCGAGCTGTTCGGACAGGGCCTGCGCCTGGTGGACATCACCGTCACGGAGAGCAAGGGCAAGCCGGTGATCGGCGCCATCTGGCACCGCTACGAGGGCATGCCCGCGCCCACCGCCGAGCGCACGAAGCAGCAACTGGCACGCGTCTTCCTGAAGCTCGATGAAGCCGGCCTGCGCGCCAAGGGCGACCAGATGGCCAAGGAAGGTTCGCGCGTCGAGGTCATCGATGCCTACCGGGCCGGCGGCAAGACCTGGTTCGCAGCCTCCTTCACGCCCCCCAATGAGCCGGCCATGCAATCCATCGGCGCCTTCCTGACGGAGGATCAGTCCGGCGCGATGCGCGACCAGGCCCTGGAACATGACCATGACTTCATCCGCGCCGATGCCTACGGCGACGGTGACACCGTCAAGTACTTCCCTGTCTTCGTGGCCCGCGGCAAGTCCGACATCGACGTCGGCATGTACGACCGCACGATCGCCATCAGCGCCGACGGCGCCGCCAAGTACTTCAACGGGTACCAGCCCCTGTCCATCACCGTCTTCGAAGTCGGGGACGAAACCCGCTGGTTCGTGCTCTGGGACAAGACCGACCTGAATCGCGACTTCCTGCTGACCGACACGGCCGAAGACGTGCGCAAGCGCATCGCCAGCGGCGGCCAGATCCTCGACCTCGACAGCCAGGCCGCCTACGACGGCAGCGTGTCCTATTACGCGGTCGTGATGGGAGGCAAGTCGGATGACTAGCCCGAATCGTGCCACCGGGCACGCGTGGCGCGCCGTGCTGGCCGTGAGCCTGCTGCTCGCCAGCAGCGCCGCGTCGGCGGCGCCGAAGTACATCTACTGCGTCGTCGTCGACCTCGGCGAGCAGAACTACTGGTTCTCGACCGTGTTCCAGGGCGATGGGAGCAAGACCTTCGAGCTGGAGAAGCAGCACCTCGCCTTCGTCCGCACGCTGGACAAGGTGAGCGAGGAGGAACAGAGCTTCTGCTTCGCCGAGGACACCGAGGACGCGGCGAAACGCGAGCGCCTCGCCAAGGTCGAGGGCGCGCTGAAGTCGGTCTTCGCGATCTACGGCAGCGGGTGGCCGGAACCCTGAGGCTCCGGCCGAGCCCTGCGCTCAGGCCTTCCGGAAGGTCAGCACCACGCCGTCGGTGTCCACCACCACGGTGTCGCCGGTGCCGAACTCGCCCGAGAGGATGCGGTTGGCCAGCGGGTTCTCCAGCTGCTGCTGGATCGCCCGCTTCAGCGGCCGCGCGCCGTACACCGGATCGAAGCCGATGTTGCCCAGCAGGGCCAGCGCGCCCTCGCTCAGCTCCAGCCTGATACCGCGCTCGGCCAGGCGCTTGCCCAGGTACTGGGTCTGGATGGCGGCGATGCGCTGGATCTGTTCCTGCCCCAGCGGGTGGAACACCACGATGTCGTCCAGGCGGTTGATGAACTCGGGGCGGAAATGCTGCTGCACCGAGGCCATCACCGCCGCCTTCATCTGCGTGTAAAGCGTGTCGTCGTTGCCCTCGCTGCGGTCCGAGATCTCCTGGATGTTCTGCGAACCCAGGTTGCTGGTCATCACGATGACGGTGTTGCGGAAGTCCACCGTGCGGCCCTGGCCGTCGGTCAGGCGGCCGTCGTCGAGCACCTGCAGCAGCACGTTGAACACGTCCGAATGCGCCTTCTCGACCTCGTCGAGCAGCAGCACCGAGTACGGGCGCCGGCGCACCGCCTCGGTCAGGTAGCCGCCTTCCTCATAGCCGACATAGCCCGGGGGCGCGCCGATCAGCCGCGCGACCGAGTGCTTCTCCATGAACTCGCTCATGTCGATGCGCACCATCGCATCGCCGCTGTCGAACAGGAATTCCGCGAGCGCCTTGCACAGCTCGGTCTTGCCGACGCCGGTCGGGCCGAGGAACAGGAACGATCCGTTCGGCCGGTTCGGGTCCGACAGGCCTGCCCGCGAGCGCCGGATCGCGTCCGAGACGGCCTTGACCGCCTCGTCCTGCCCGATCACGCGCTTGTGCAGTTCGTCTTCCATCCGCAGCAGCTTCTCGCGCTCGCCCTCGAGCATCTTGCTGACCGGGATGCCGGTCCAGCGCGAGACGACCTCCGCGATCTCCTCGGCCGTCACCTTGTCCTGCAGCAGCTTGAAGCCCTTGGTCTCGGCCTCCTGCGCGG
>CBININ010000191.1:0-4988 GCA_966250755.1 uncultured Gammaproteobacteria bacterium
CGGCGACGTCTGGCTGAAGCTGGCGCTCGCGCACCTGCAACGCGGCGACGCCGCCAAGGCCAGGCTCGCCGTGGCCCGCATTGCCACGCCGGCCGCGCTGGTGAAGCTGCGCAGCGACCGTCGGTTCGACGGCCTCTACGATGCCGCGGACCCGGCCTTCGATCCGCGCGAGGCGGCGTTCCGGTTTGCGTCGCGGCTGGAAGCCGTCGCTAATCGCCTGCCCGCCGAACTCGAACCGCAGGTGCAACTGGGCTGGGCGCTGCTGGAGGTCGTGCTGGACGAGGCCGCCCTGCGCATCGCCGACGAGACCATCGCGCGCTTCGAGGCCGGGGAGGCGTTCGACGACAAGGACGCGATCGGCCGCGTGCGCGAAATCCGCGCCTACGCCCTGCTGGGCCTCGGACGCACCGCCGAGGGCGTGGCGGCGATGGAAGCCGCGGCCACACCGGCCAAGGGCGAAAAGGCGCCTGTGGACGAGACCCTGGATCTCGCAGCCCTGTATTGCGACCTCGGCCGCGGCGCCGATGCCTTCGCCGCGGCGCAACAGCTCGACGGAAGCCAGGACATGAACGACTACGGCCGCATGGTGCATGCCTCCCTGCGGCACTGCGGCGCCGTGCTGGAAGAACGACGCGACGCGGCCGACAAGGCGCTGGCCTACCTGCGCGCGGAACACGAGGACGGCGAGTCGCTGTTGCTGCGTGCCCTGCTGCGCGAGGGCCTGCTCGACGAGGCGGCCGCCACCGTCGTGCGCCGGCTCGCCTCGCCGAAGGATCGCGGCGACATGCTGTACGCCCTGCAGGATTTCCGCGAGCGCCCGCGCCTGTCGCCGGCCGACGCCGCGCTGCGGGCGCAGTGGGATGTCCTGCTCGCACGCGAGGACGTACAGGCCGCCCTGCGCAAGTCAGGCGCGATCGCTTCGTACGATTACTTCGGCTGAGCCATGGGGCCCAGCCATCACGGCAGGGCCTCAGCGCCGCTTGCGCGCCGCCTGCGCCGCCTCGTTGGCCTTCACGGCCGCCTTCACCAGCGCCTTGAAGGCGGCGGCATCCACCGATTCGCCCTCGCGGATGTCGATCGCGCGGCGCTGGTTGCCCTCCAGGCTCGCATTGAACACACCCCTGGGGTCGGGCAGCGAAGCGCCGCGCGCGAACGTCAGCTTGACCCACTGCTTGTAGACCTCGCCCGTGCAGACGATGCCGGCGTGCGACCAGACCGGCACGCCGGGGCTGGTGGGCTTGACCCACTTCCACTCTTCCTCGATGGCGGGGTCGGCCTCATGGATGAGCTGGCGCATGCGCGCGAGCGCGTCGGCCTTCCAGCCGCCAAGGCCGGCCAGGTGTGCATCGATCCGCTGGCTCACGTCATTGCCCATGCCGCGATTATCCCTCAGCGCACGTCGCTTTGGTCAGGAGTGGGAGCCGACAGCTCGTCGAGTTCCGCCCTCGCCCGCCGCAGGCTTCCACCCTGGTGCTCGCGCGCACAGCGCTCCGGATATCGCCGGTGGAACCACTCGATGACCAGCACGATGGCGGCGCCGACCGCGAGGTTGGCCCAGACCACGGCCGGTCGCGCCTGCCACAGGTCCAGGCCCGCGGCCGCCAGCCCCACCATCACCAGCGGCACCCAGGCCAGCATTCCCGCCGCCAGCATGATCCTGCCGCTGAAGGCACGCAGCTGGGCCAGCCGCTGCAACTTGCGCTGGACCTCCAGGACAGGGGCCTGGTAATCGATGCTCGCCAGCCACAGGAGCTGGGTGACGGCGAAGCACAACAGCCCCAGGCCGTAGGCGTGCAAGGCCAGGCCGTACACCAGCAGGTGGGTCTGCGCCCGATGCTCGAACCAGTACCCGCCGGCCCAGAGCACGATCGCCAGGCCCACGGCCAGTTCGACCAGTTGCCCGAGCGAGATCCAGCGCAACCGCGTGCGCACCCCATCCATGCCGCGCTGGCGGCGCACCTGCGCCAGCTGACGCCCTTGTTCGGCCAGCCGCGCGTCCAGTTGGCCCCAGGCACGCTGCAGTTCATCCATTTCCATGCTGTCCTCCTTCGTGGTCGCCGGCGTGGCGGCGCAGGTGTTGACGGATCCGCCCGAGGCGCGTGGCCGCATTGCTTTCGCTGATGCCCATCACCTCGCCGATCTCGCGGTGGCTGCAGCCTTCCAGGTGCAGCACCAGCAATGCGCGGTCCAGCGATCCCAGCGACTGCATGGCTTGCTGGACCAGCGCGAGCTGCTGCACCGCGGCGGCGTCCACGTCCTCGGCGCCCACCAGCGATTCGTGCGAGGCATCCAGCGGCTCGTGCCCGGTGCGGACGGCGGCGCCACGCGCCTGGGAGATCGCCACGTTCAATGCGACCCGGTACATCCACGTCGAGAACGCGGCCCGGGCGGGATCGAAGCTGCCCCGGGCACGCCAGAGCTGGAGCAGGATGTCCTGCACCAGGTCCGCGCGGTCCTCGGGAAGGCGGCGATAGCTGGCCGCGATCTTCAGCACGATGCCCCGATGGGCGGCCAGCAGGTCCTCGAAGCTGGATACGTCGGCAGGTCGCACGGGGTGGCTCGACTGGGTCTTGTCAGGTGATACGCAGTGGCGGGCGATCCATCACAGCACCGGGACCCGAGGTGCGCGCGGCCTGCCAGTGTGCGGCAACCGCGGCGCCATCCCAAGCCCCGGGCTTCTGCGCTAGGCTGTCGTTTCGACTCTGCAAGGCACACCCTGGATGATGACGATCTTCTTCATCGTGGCGCTCGCCCTGCTCGGCTGGGCGGTGTTGGCTTTCAACCGCCTCGTGCGCCTGCGCAACCAGGTCCGGGCCGGCTGGAGCGACATCGACGTGCAGCTGATGCGGCGCCACGACCTGGTGCCGGCCCTGGTGGAAGCCGTGCGCGCCTATGCCGGCCACGAGCGCGCCGCCTTCGAACGCGTCACCGCGCTGCGCGGCGAGGCGATGGCGGCGAGTTCGCCGGCGCGGCTGGCGGCGATCGAATCGCAGCTCGAGCACGACGTCGGCCGGCTGCTGGTGCTCAAGGAGTCTTATCCCGAGCTCAAGGCCAGCGAGAACTTCCTCAAGCTGCAGCGCGACCTGGTGGATGTCGAGGACCACCTGCAGTACGCGCGGCGCTTCTACAACGGTGCGGTGCGGGCGCTCAACGACGGCGCGCAGCGCTTCCCCGACCTGCTGGTCGCCCGCCTGTTCGGCTTCCGCGAGGCGGAGTTCTTCGAGGCGAACGAGGGTTCGCGTGCCGCACCGGCCGTGGAGCTGGACCGATGATCCGCGCGTGGCTGCTCGCGCTGTGCCTCGGCGTCTGCGCGTCACCCGCGCAGGCCGAGGAACGCATCCTCGGCTTCGACAGCCTGATCACCGTGCAAGCCGACGGCAGCATGCTGGTCACCGAGAACATCACCGTCGCCGCCGAAGGCTCGCAGATCCGCCGCGGCATCTACCGCGACTTCCCCACCCGCTACAAGGACCGCTACGGCAACGGCGTGCGAGTCGGCTTCGAAGTGCTGGGCGTGGACCGTGACGGCCGGCCTGAGCCCTGGTTCACCGAGCGGCGCCGCAACGGCGTGCGCGTGAACACCGGCAACGACGACTTCCTTGCCGTGCCGGCGACCTACACCTACAGCATTCGATACCGCACGACCCGCCAGTTGGGTTTCTTCGACGAGCACGACGAGCTGTACTGGAACGTCACCGGCAACGGCTGGGTCTTCCCGATCGAGGCGGCGCAGGTCACGGTCACCCTGCCGGCGGCGGTGCCGTCCGATCGCATCCGCCTGGAGGCCTACACCGGGCCGCAGGGCGCGCAGGGCCACGACTACCAGGCCGCATCGCCGCAACCTGGCCTCGCCGTAATCCGCAGTACTCGCGCGCTGGCGCCCGGCGAGGGACTGACGATCGCGGTGGGGTTTCCGAAGGGCCTGCTGCAGGCGCCGACGGCGGAACAGAAATGGCGATGGTTCCTTCGTGACAACCGCGGCGTGCTGGTCGCGCTGGCCTCGCTGTTGCTGTTGGGCGGCTACTACTTCGTGCGCTGGCTGCAGGTCGGCCGCGATCCACCGCCTGGCACGATCTTCCCACGCTACGAGCCGCCGGCGGAGTTCGGCCCCGGCGAGTTGCGCGCGCTTCGGCGCATGGGCACGGATGGCCTGTGCTTCACCGCCGACGTGGTGGACATGGCGGTACGCGGCTTCCTGACGATCCACCAGGCCGGCAAGCGCGACTGGACCCTGGTGCGCGAGCCGTCCAGCCATCCTGACCTGCTGACGCCCAGCCAGCGCAGGCTCGCCGCGAAACTGTTCAAGGACGGCGACGAAGTCGAACTCAAGAACACCAACGCCACCCGCGTGCGCAGCGCCATGACCGCCTACGATGCATCGATCGCCGAACGCCTGAAACCGACCTACTACCTCGCCAACGGCTGGAGCCTGGTCGGTGGCGTGCTGTTCTCGGCCGCGACCCTGGCGGCGGCCTTCGCGGTCTCGGGCGGCAACGGCATCCCGGCCCTGATCGTGATCGCGCTGTCCAGCACGTTCCTGCACTTCCTGTTCGGCTTCCTGCTGAAGGCGCCGACCGCGGAAGGTCGACGCCGGATGGACGAGATCGAAGGCCTGAAGCTCTACCTGGGCGTCGCCGAGCGCGACGAACTCAAGTCGCTGAAGGGCCCGGGCGAGCCGCCGGCACTCGACGCGAAACGCTACGAAGCGCTGCTGCCTTACGCGATGGCGCTCGGCGTCGAGGAAGCGTGGACGAAACAGTTCGCCGACGCGGTGGGGCTCGCCGCCGCACAGCAATCCTCGCCCAGCTGGTATGTCGGCAGCCAGGCCGGGCAACCGATGGGCCTGGCCAATCTCGGCCGCTCGCTGGGCAGTTCGCTCAACTCGCAGATCTCCTCGGCGTCCACGCCACCGGGCTCGGGCTCGGGTGGCGGCGGCGGTGGATTCTCCGGCGGCGGCGGGGGTGGCGGGGGCGGCGGCGGGCATTGAA
>CBININ010000192.1:0-4934 GCA_966250755.1 uncultured Gammaproteobacteria bacterium
CCTGCACCGCGCCGGTGGCCTCGCTGGCGCCGATGGCGGTGGCGGCGGGCGGCGGATCGTTGAAGGCGCCGTCCACGCCCCGGGCGCGGCCGACGCAGAAGCGGCGGTAGCGCTCGGCGTCGCCTTCGCCCTCGTTGATGGCGGGGAAGTAGTTCCAGATCCGCAGCAGGTAGGGATGGTGCGAGGGCCGCACGCAGGTGATCAGGCGCTGGTAGGCGTGCTCGGCGGCGCGCTCGACGTCGCCGTCCGCCTCGTCCACGCGCAGGGCGACCATCGCGTACTGGTCGCCGTGGGCCCAGGCCGCGCCGCAGGTGTCGGCGGTCTCGCGAAGGGTGCCGGCCCACCACCATTCGCCCTCCGCGGGGCCCGCCAGGCGCGCGCAGGGCACGCGCAGCGGGTCGTCGGCGGGCGCGTCGGCGCCGAAGGCGAAGCGGATCAGCGCGTCGTCGCACTCGGCGTGGCTGATGCGCAGCCGGGCGGGGGCAGGGGAAGTCGCGCTCATGTACGGCGATTATAGCGAGGGGCCTCGGGCCCGCGCCGCGGCGGTATCCTGACGGCCCGTCCGGAAGCCGTCCCCATGCCCGACTTCGCCGCCGTCGAACGCTACCTGCGCGAGCTGCAGGACCGCATCTGCGGCGCGCTGGAGGCGGCCGACGGCGAAGGTCGCTTCGCCGAGGACGCCTGGACCCGCGCCGAGGGCGGCGGCGGCCGCTCGCGCGTGCTCAAGCAGGGCGCGGTGTTCGAGCAGGCCGGCGTGGGCTTTTCCGAGGTCAGCGGCGCGACGTTGCCGGCCTCGGCCACCGCGCACCGGCCGGAGCTCGCCGGCGCGCCCTGGCGCGCGATCGGCGTCTCGCTGGTGATCCACCCGCGCAATCCCTACGTGCCGACCAGCCACGCCAACGTGCGCTTCTTCCAGGCCACGCCGAAGGACGCCGAGCCGATCTGGTGGTTCGGCGGCGGCTTCGACCTGACGCCCTTCTATCCCTTCGACGAGGACGTGCGGCATTGGCATACGGTGGCGCGCGACCTGTGCGCGCCCTTCGGCCCGCAGCGCTACGCCGAGCACAAGGCCTGGTGCGATCGCTATTTCTTCCTGAAGCATCGCAACGAGTGCCGCGGCATCGGCGGCCTGTTCTTCGACGACCTCAACGCCGACGGTTTCGAGCGCAGCTTCGCCTACCAGCGCGCGGTGGGCGACGGCTTCCTCGACGCCTACGTACCGATCGTGCAGCGTCGCAAGGACACGCCCCACGGCGAGCGCGAACGCCAGTTCCAGCTGTACCGGCGCGGCCGCTACGTCGAGTTCAACCTGGTCTGGGACCGCGGCACGCTGTTCGGCCTGCAGTCGGGCGGCCGCACCGAGTCCATCCTGATGTCGCTGCCGCCGCTGGTGCGCTTCGAGTACGGCTACCAGCCCGAGCCCGGCTCCGACGAGGCGAAACTGGCGGACTACCTGAGGCCCCGCGACTGGCTGGCACCGGGCGCGCCGCTTGCCCCCGCTTGAAGGACACGCAATAAAAAACCCCGCAAGCCAGGGGAAGCTTGCGGGGCCGGGGTTTGGAACGGGAGTGGGGAGACTCGTCGTTCCATCGGATCACTCAGGGGAGGGAGTGTCCACGACGGACGTTGCATCCGTCGCGTGTAGTTGACCACCCCCCGCATTATTAGTTCGTGAATGCGGCCAACTCGGGGCCGGGGCATTCAGGGTCCGTTTAGAAAGGGAAAAAATACCGACGGAAGCGTGATGCAGCGCTCAGTGCGCCTGCTCCCAAGTATCGCCGACGCCGGAATCGACCACCAGCGGCACCCGCAGTTCCGCCGCCCCTTCCATCCGCGCCTTCACGGCCGGCAGCAGGGGCTCCACGAAGCCGGCCTCGGCCTCGAACACCAGTTCGTCGTGCACCTGCATGATCATCGCCGCCCGGCCCTGGCCCTCGGCCTGCAGCCAGCGGTCCACCTCGATCATGGCGCGCTTGATGATGTCCGCGGCGGTGCCCTGCATCGGTGCGTTGATGGCGGCGCGCTCGGCGCCGGCGCGCTGGGCCTGGTTGCGCGAGCGGATCTCCGGCAGCACCAGCCGCCGGCCGAACACGGTCTCGACGTAGCCATCCTCGCGGGCCTGCGCCCGCACCCGGTCCATGAAGTCGCGCACGCCGGAGAAGCGCGAGAAATACAGCGCGATGTAGTCCTGCGCCTCGCCGCGGCCGATGCCCAGCTGCTTGGCCAGGCCGAAGGCGCTCATGCCGTACATCAGGCCGAAGTTGATCGCCTTGGCCGCGCTGCGCTGCTCGCGCGTCACCTGGTCCTGCGCCAGCCCGAAAACTTCCGCCGCGGTCGCCGCGTGGACGTCGGCGCCGCTGGCGAAGGCCGCGACGAGGCCGGGGTCGCCCGACAGGTGCGCCATGATGCGCAACTCGATCTGCGAGTAATCACACGCCACGATCTTGCGCCCCGGCGGCGCCACGAAGGCCTCGCGGATGCGCCGGCCGTCCACGCTGCGGATCGGGATGTTCTGCAGGTTCGGATCGTTCGACGACAGCCGGCCGGTCGCCGCGCCGGCCTGGTGGTAGCTGGTGTGCACGCGGCCGGTGCCGGGATTCAACATCAGCGGCAATTTATCGGTATAGGTCGAGCGCAGCTTGCCGAGGCTGCGGTGTTCGAGCACCAGCCGCGGCAGTTCGTGCAGCTCGGCGATCGCCTCCAGCGCCTCCTCGTTGGTCGACGGCGCGCCGCCCGGCGTCTTGACCAGCGCCGGCAGCTTCAGCTCCTCGAACAGCAGCTGGCCCAGCTGCTTGGTGGAATCGAGGTTGAAGGCGCGGCCGGCGATCTCGTGCGCGCGCTGCTGCAGCTTCATCATCCGCTGCGACAGGTCGGCGGACTGGCGGCGCAGCTCGTCCATGTCGATCGCCACGCCGGTGGCTTCCATGCGCTCAAGCACCGGCACCAGCGGCATCTCGATGTCGCGGTACACGCTCTCCAGCCGCGGCTCGGCAGCCAGCTGCGGCCGCAGCACCGTGTGCAGGCGCAGAGTGATGTCGGCGTCCTCGGCGGCGTAGGCGGTGGCGCGCTCGAGCTCGACCTCGGCGAAGCTGATCTGCTTGGCGCCCTTGCCGGCCACGTCCTCGTAGCGCACGGTGTCGTAGCCGAGGAACCGCGCCGCCAGCGAATCCATGTCGTGGCGCTGGCCGCCGGCGTTGAGCACGAAGCTCTCCAGCATCGTGTCCTCGCAATAGCCCTGCACCGCCAGCCCGTGGCGGCGCAGCACGTGCAGGTCGTACTTGCCGAGCTGGGCGAGCTTGCGCTTCAGCGGATCGGTGAAGGTGGGGCGCAGCGCCTCGATCACCTCGGCCAGCGGCAGCTGCGCCGGCGCGCCGGCGTAGCGGTGGCCGACCGGGATGTAGCAGGCCTGGCCGGTCTCCACCGACAGGCTCAGCCCGACCAGTTGCGCGCGCATGGCGTCGAGCGCATCGGTCTCGGTGTCGAAGGCGATCAACTCGGCCGCCTGCAGGCGCGCCGCCCAGGCCTGCAACTGCTCGCGGGTGCTGACCAGCTCGTACTCGCCCTTCACCGACAGCGAAGGGTCCGGCGGCGCCACCGGCGTCGGCGTCACCGCGTGCAGGTTGACGTTCGGACGGCCGGCCTCGAGCGGCTTGCCCGCGCCGCCGCCTTCGCCACCGGTAAGCTCACGCAGCGCGGCGTGGAAGCCGTAGCGCGCGTACAGTTCGGCGAGCTGCTCGACGTGCCGCGGCTTGAGCTTGAGCGCCTGCGGACCCTGGTCCAGCGCCACGTCCTGCTTGATCGTCACCAGCACGCGGTTGAGCGGCAGGCGGTCGAGCACCGCGCGCAGGTTCTCGCCGATCTTGCCGCCGATGTTGCCGGCGTTGGCGATCACCGCGTCCAGCGTGCCGTACTCGCCCAGCCACTTGGCGGCGGTCTTGGGCCCGCACTTGTCCACGCCGCGGATGTTGTCCACGGTGTCGCCCATCAGCGCCAGGTAGTCGACGATCTGGTCCGGTCGCACGCCGAACTTGGCGACCACGCCGGCCTCGTCCAGCACGCTGCCGGTCATCGTATTCGTCAGCGTGATGCCGGGCCGCACCAGCTGGGCGAAATCCTTGTCGCCGGTGGAGATGGTCACCGGGATGCCGGCGGCATGCGCCTGCACCGCCAGCGTGCCGATCACGTCGTCGGCCTCCACGCCCGGCACGCGCAACACCGGGAAGCCCAGGGCCTCGACGATCTGCATCATGGGTTCGACCTGCGCACGCAGGTCCTCGGGCATGGCCGAGCGGGTGGCCTTGTAGTCGGGGTAGAGCTCGTCGCGGAAGGTCGGGCCCGAGGCATCGACCACGAAGGCGACGTAGTCCGGGTTCTCCTTCAGCGTCGCCCGCAGCATGTTGACGATGCCGAACAGCGCGCCGGTCGGGCTGCCGTCGGGCGCGGTCAGCGGCGGTAGCGCGTGGAAGGCGCGGAACAGGTAGGAGGATCCGTCGATCAGGACCAGGCGGGACATGAGCAGCCTCGAAACGGCAAGGCGGCCATTGTAGTGCCGGCCTTGAGGCCGCCGCGGGCCGGTGCCATGCTTGCCGCATGAACCGCGCCCTGTCCCGTTCCGTTCTGGTCCTCGCCCTGGCGGCGGGCACTGCCTTCGCCCAGGAAGCCAAGGACGCCGCGAAGGACGTCCCGATCCCGAAGAAGCAGCCGCCGCCGGCCGGTTCCGACGATGCCGTGCCCAGCGTGACCATCCGCACGGCCGACAACGGCGACCGCGTCGAGGAATACCGCGAGGCCGGCAAGGTCTACATGGTGCGTATCGTCCCCGTCCGCGGGAAGCCCTACTACCTGTACGACGACGATCGCAACGGCCGCCTCGACCGCAGCGACGCCGACCGCCACACCATCGCCCCGGTGTACTGGACGCTCTACGAGTGGGA
>CBININ010000193.1:0-4920 GCA_966250755.1 uncultured Gammaproteobacteria bacterium
TGGTCAGGATCACGCCGATCAGGCCGGGCACGGTGTTGAGCGGCGCGCGCCGGCCAGGATTGTAGAAGTTCACCACCTCCACGGCAGGCACGGGCGTGGTGCGCCCCGGCAGCGGCATCGACGCGATCTGCCGCGCCGCCGCCTGCACGGTCTGGTCCGAGCCGTCGACCATCACCTGCAGCGCGGGCCGGTCGCCGCGCTCCAGCCGCGCCTCGACGTCGGCGGGCACCACCACGCCGACGCTGACGCGGCCGGCGCGAATCAGCGCCTGCAGCTCCGCGGGCGTGTGCGCGTCTTCGCGCAGGCGCACCAGTTCGGTGGCCTCCAGGCGCGCGATGATCTCGCGCGAGCGCGCGGTGTTCGCCTGGTCCACCACCGCCGCGTCGAGGTGGCGGATGTCGAGGTTGATGGCGAAGCCGAACAGCAGCAGCTGCATGGTCGGGATGCCGAGGATCATGCCGAAGGTGAGGCGATCGCGGCGCAGTTGCCGCAGTTCCTTCACCACGATGGCGAACAGGCGGGTCGGGTTCATGCCGCCTCCGCCTCGCCGGCCTCGCGGGTGGCGGCCACGAAGACGTCCTCGAGGTTGGGTGTGACCGGCTCCACGTCCACCGCGCCGCCGTTGAGCAGGGCGCGCAGGTCGGATTGCTCGATCCCCGGCGCGGCGAGCACCCGCAGGTCGGTGCCGATCTGGGCGACGCCGAGGATCCCGGGCCGCCCGCGCAGCGCCAGCTCGGCCTCGCGCGCGCGGCTCGAGCGCACGCGCCAGGTGCGGCCCGGCAGCGCATCGGTGAGTTCGCGCGGCGTACCGTCGGCCACCAGGCGGCCGCGCTGCAGGATCGCCAGCCGATGGCAGCGCTCGGCCTCGTCCATGTAATGCGTCGAGACCAGCAGGGTGGTGCCGGCGTCGGCCAGTTCGAACAGGCTGGCCCAGAAATCGCGCCGCGACTCCGGGTCCACCGCGCTGGTGGGTTCGTCGAGCAGCAACAGTTCCGGCGCGTGCAGGATCGAGCCGGCGAGCGCGAGTCGCTGTTTCTGCCCGCCCGACAGGGTGCCGGCGAGCTGCTTGCGACGATCGCCGAAATGGAAGCGCTCGACCATCTCCTCGATGCGCGGGCCGGCCCGATCGCGCGGCAACTCATGGATGGCGGCGAGGAACTGCAGGTTCTCCTGCACCGTCAGGTCCTCGTAGAGCGAGAATTTCTGGGTCATGTAGCCGATCCGGCGCTTGAGCGCCTCGGCCTGCTCGGGGATCCTCAAGCCCAGCACCTCCACCTCGCCGGCACTCGGCGTGAGCAGGCCGCAGAGCATGCGCAGGGTGGTGGACTTGCCCGAGCCGTTGGGGCCGAGGAAGCCGTACACCTGCGCGCGGGGCACCGACAGGTCGACGTGGTCGACCGCGACCAGCGCGCCGAAGCGCCGGGTCAGCCCGCGGGCGTGGATGGCGAGTCCGCTGTCCATGTCATCGCGCCGCGCGCGCCTGCACCGGCAGGCCGGCCGGCAGCGTCGAGGCAGCGGCGCCTTCGAGCACCAGTTCGGCGCGATAGACCAGCCGGCTGGCGTCATCGCCGGTGAGGGCGTAGTAGGGCGTGAAGCTGGGCTCGCGGGCGATGCTGCGCACGCGCGCCGGCAACTCGCCCTCGCGCCCCTGCACGTGGATCAGGAAGCGCTGGCCCTCGCGCAGCGCGACACGCCGGCTCTCCGGGACGAAGATGCGCGCGTAGGGTGCGTCGCCGACCAGCAGGCTGGCGACGGCGCCGCCCGGCGGCGGCTGGTCGCCGGCCTTGAAGGGCAGCGCGTCCACGCGCCCGGCGCGCGGCGCATGGACCTGCAGACGTGCCTGGTCGAGCTGGGCGGACTCGAGCGCGGCGCGGGCGGCCACGAGCGCGGCCTCGGCTTGCGCCAGCTGCTCGCTGCGCGTGCCCTGGGTAAGTTCGCGCAGCCGGGCTTGCGTTTCGGCAAGCTGCGCGCTGGCGCGGTCGCGGCTGGCGCGGGCGGCGTCCAGGCTGGCGCGCGCCACCAGTTGTCTCGCGGCCAGTTCCGACTGGCGCGCGAACTGGCGTGCGGCTTCCACTTCGCTGGCGCGGGCGCTGGCGACCGCGGCGCGGGCCGCGTCGAGGGTTTCGCTGCGCGCGCCGTGCACGAGTTCCGAGACACGCGCCTCCTGTTGCGCCACGCCGGCCCGTGCCTGCGCCACGCGCGCCTCGAGCCGGCGGCCGTCGAGGGTGAGCAGCAATTGCCCGGCCTTCACCGATTCGCCTTCGCGCACGGCCAGCGACAGCACCGGTTCGCTGGCTTCGGCAGGGACCGCGATGCGATCCCACTCCAGGGTGCCCAGCATCGGCTCCTCGCCGGCCGGCTTGCAGGCGGCGAGCAGCGCGACGAGCACGAGGGCCGATGACGCGCGACGCGTGTTGCGATCAAGGACGAACATGGGACACCTCCAGCGCCGGGCCCAGCAGGGCGAGCGTGTGCGATTGCAGCTGCGCGGCGTCGACGTCGCCCGCTTGCAGGAACTGGCTCCAGAGCGACTGCGCCGCCAGCGGGAACAAGGTCAGGCCGACGAGCGAGACGACCAGCAGGCGCGGATCCACGCCCGGGGGGAGCTCGCCGCGCGCCTGCGCTTCGGCCAGCCGCGTCGCCATCACCCGCGGCACGGCGGGCGCGACCTGCGCGACCATCATGGCGCGCAAGGCGCCGCCCTCGGTAAGGACCTCGCGCACCCACAGCGCCGGCAGCCAGGGATGCGCGGCGACGATGGAATGGATGCCGGCGACGAAGGCGCGCACCAGCGGTCCCAGGCCGGCCGGCGCGGCGGAGACCACCTCGCGCAGGCCCTGCATCGCCGGCAACAGGCGCTCCTGCGCGACTGCCTGCACCAGTGCCGGCTTGTCCTGGAAGTAGTAATGGACCAGCGCCGGGGTGACGCCGGCGCGGCGCGCAATGGCCGCCAGCGGCACCGAGGCGATGCTGGCGTCGGCGAAGCAGGCCAGGGCGGCGTCGAGCAGGCGCTCGCGCAGCTCGCCCGCCGCTTCTGCGGGACGGCCGGGCTTGCGCGGCTTGCGGAAGGCGACGGGACGTGACATGCGTGTAATTTAAATGAACAGTTAATTATGTCAAGGGCCTGGCTAGGCGGGATCTACGACAACCCCAATCGCCCGGTGATACTTTCGAAAAGGCGCGTCCGCGCCAGCACGGAGATCGAGGCCCGGTGTCCCCTTTTCGAGCGCTCGGGCGAGGGAGCTTGCTGTTCGGCCTGCTGGCTGTCGTTGCGATGGCCGCCTGGTGGTGGTGGCAGGCGGGGGTTCCCATCCACGTCGGAAAGGTGCAGGCGCCGCCCCTGCAGGTGTCGGTATCGGAGCCGGCGCGGGCGCGGATGCGCGATCGCTATGTCGTTACCGCCCCGCTGGCGGGTATTGCGTCACCGGCGGTGCGGGCCGGCGAATCGGTGCGCGCGGGCCAGGCGGTGGCCCGCATCAGTCCGTTCGCGGCGCCTGTGGACGCGCTCGCCGGCGCAAGCGGCGAGGAAGCGGTGCTGTCGCGGGCCGAAGACAGATTGGGCTTGGCGGAACGACGGCTGGCGGTCGCCGATGGGGATCGGTCTCGGGTGCGTGCGGATGCCCAGCGGGCGGAAGTGCTTTATGCGCAACGCCTGCTGGGTCGCGACCGGGTGGAGGCCGGGCATGCCCGCGTGATGTCGGCGGACGCCGACCTGCGCGCGGCACTGGCCCAGCGCGACGCGGCCGCGGCCGAGGTCGACGCGGCGCGTGCCGTGCTGGCCTTGCGGGGCTTGCAGGGGCCTGCGCGTCGACTCGTGTTGGCGGCGCCGGCGGAGGGTGTGGTGCAGCGTGTGATGGTTGGCGTGGACGCGCCGACGTCGGCTGGCCAGCCCTTGCTGGAGATCGCCGCGCCCGGCGCGGTGGAGGTGCTCGCCGAGATCCGCAGCTCGCACGCGCTGCTGCTGGCGCCCGGCACGCCGGTGCGGCTCAGTGGCTGGGGAGGACCGGGGACGCTGGAGGCCCGCGTGCGCCGCGTGGAGCCGGGCGGGGCCAGCGTCCCCGACGAGAACGGCATGCGGGAACAGCGGGTGACCGTGATTGCCGACCTCGATCCCGTGGCCGCGGCCCGCGCGAAGCTGGCGGAAGGCCGGAGCCTGCGCGCCCGATTCCTGATCGACACCGGCGCCGCCGCGCTGGGCGTTCCCACCGCCGCCCTGCGCCGCGACGGCGGGCGCTGGGTTGCATTCGTGGTTTCGCGCGGGCGCGTCCGCCTGCGCCACCTGGAAACCGGGCCCATCGGCGAGGACTCGGCGGCGGTATACGCGGGCGTGGTGGCGGGCGAGGAGGTGGTGCTCGCGCCCCCACCCGGCCTGCGTGATGGCGAGCGGGTGCGCATCCAGCGCTAGGGCGACACGCCACGGCGTTGTAACCTGAACGCCTTCCCCAGGACGCAGGCAGCGTGGCGCGATCCCGACTCTGGCTGGTCCTGCTCGCACTCGCGCTGGCCTTCGGCTTCCTCGGCAGCCGCGGCCTCTACGATCCCGACGAAGGCCGCTACACCAACGTCGCGCTGACCATGCTCGAGAGCGGCGACTGGATCAATCCGCAGCGCAACGAGGACACCGGCCACTGGACCAAGCCGCCGCTGACCTACTGGGCGATCGCGGCGAGCCTGGGAACCTTCGGCAAGAATCCCTGGGCGGCGCGGGTGCCCAGCGCGCTGGCCTTCCTGCTCTGCGCCTGGCTGTGCTGGCGCAGCGCGCGGCGGCTCGCGCCCGGCGCAGAGGACGTGGCGGCGCTGGCCTACATTACGCTGCTGATGCCGGCGGTCGCGGCGCAATTGGTGACGACGGACTTCCTGCTGTCCGCGTTCCAGGCGCTGGCGCTCTACGCCTTCGTCGAGTGGCGCTTCGTGGAGAAG
>CBININ010000194.1:0-4858 GCA_966250755.1 uncultured Gammaproteobacteria bacterium
GATGAAGATCGGCAGGTCGCCCATGATCGCCACGCCGCGCGACGCGGCGTACGCGCGCAGCGCCGCGCACTGTTCGTCGAAGCACCACTGCACGAATTCCCAGAAGGCGATTTCGTCGCGGTGCAGGCTGCGCGCCTCGAGCAGCGCTCGCGGGTCGCGCGCGCGCAGGGCCGGCGCCCATTCCCAGAACGGCCGGCCGCCGTGCGCCGTCTCCAGCGCCATGAACAGGCCGTAGTCCGCCAGCCAGTGCGCCTGCGCCGCGCGCCAGGCCTCGAAGCCCGCGCGGGCCTGGGCGTCGGCGCGCGCGAAGAAACCCGCCGCGGCCTGCCGCAGTTGCGCATAGCGCCAGGGCGCGACCGCGCCGTAATCCACGCGCTCGCGCGGGAAGGCCGGCGGCTGCGGCGGCGCCAGCCAGCCGCGCGCCACCAGCGGCTCCAGGGCGACCATCAGCGGGCTGCCGGCGAAGGCCGACACGCTCTGGTAGGGCGAGTCGCAGGGGCCCACCGGCGTGGTCGGCAACACCTGCCAGATGCGCTGGCCGGCGGCCGCGAGCCAGTCGACGAACTCATGGGCGCCGGGACCGAAGTCGCCGATGCCATGCGCGCCCGGCAGCGAGGTGATGTGCAGCAGGACGCCGGAGCGCCGTTCCTGGAGATTCATGGATCAGGACTCATGGGTGGAAGGGTCGCGGCGCCACACCTGCAGGCTGCGCGCCGGCACGGCGACGGAATCAGCGGCAGCGGCAGCATCGGCGTCGTCGCGGCTGCTGTCGAGCAGGCAGCGCCAGCGGCCGGCTGGCAGCACGAAGGCGGCGGGATCGGGCTCGGGGTTGAACAGCATGAGCAGCGGCGCGGCGTCGCTGTCCTGCGCGGGCGTGATGCGGCAGGCCAGCGCATGCGCGTGCAGCGCGTGCCAGTCCTGCACCTGCAACTCGTCGCCGTCGGGCAACTGCCAGTGCACCCAGGCCTCGCCGGGATCGTGGCCGTTGGCGCGGAACCAGCGGTCGTGGCGCAGCAAGGGCTCGCTGCGCCGCAAGGCCGCCAGCCGCGCGACGAAGGCGGCGAGCCCGGCGTCGGCCGCGTCCCAGTCGAGCCAGGCGGTGGGGTTGTCCTGGCAGTAGGCGTTGTTGTTGCCCTGCTGGCTGTTGCCGATCTCATCGCCGGCGCCAAGCATCGGCGTGCCCTGGGACAGCATCAGCGTGGCCAGCATCGCGCGCTGCACCCGGCGGCGGATCTCGAGCACGTGCGCGTCGTCGGTCGGCCCTTCGACGCCGAAGTTGGCGCTGAGCTCGTCGTCGCGGCCGTCGCGGCCGTCCTCGCCATTGGCGAGGTTGTGCTTGCGCGAATACGCCACGACGTCGGCCAGGGTGAAGCCGTCGTGCACGCTGACGAAGTTCACCGAGGCGGCCGGCCCGCGCTGGTCGTGGTGGAAGAGGTCGTCGCTGGCGGTGACCCGGCGCGCGAATTCGCCGCGGTCGGTGCCGGTTCCCAGCCAGTAGCCGCGCACGGCGTCGCGGAAACGGTCGTTCCAGTCCAGGAAGCGGCCCGGGAAGCGCCCGACCTGGTAGCCGTTCGGGCCGGCGTCCCAGGGTTCGGCGATCAGCCGCGCCTTCGCCAGCAGCGGATCCTGCCGCAGCGCGGTGAAGAAGGGCGCGCAGGGATCGAAGCCGTGCGCGGTGCGTCCGAGCACCGGCGCGAGGTCGAAGCGGAACCCATCCACGCCCATGCACACGACCCAGTAGCGCAGCGAGTCGAGCACGAACTGGGTGACCCGCGGATGCGCCACGTTGAGGGTGTTGCCGCAGCCGGTGAGGTTCTCGCAGCGGCTGCGGTCCTCGTGCATGAGCCGGTACCAGCTGGCGTGGTCGAGGCCGCGGAAGCTCAGCGTGGGGCCGAACTCGCTGCCTTCGGGAGTGTGGTTGTAGACCACGTCGAGCACGACCTCGAGCCCGGCGGCGTGCAGGTCGTGCACCATGCGGCGGAACTCGTCGGCGGCCGCGCGGGTGTCGCCGGGCGTGCGCGACAGCCGTGGGTCCGGGCAGAAGAAGCCGAGCGTGTTGTAGCCCCAGTAATTGGTGAGGCCGCGCTCGGCGAGGTGGCCTTCGTCGAGGGCGTACTGCACGGGTAGCAGCGACAGCGTGGTGACGCCTAGCGCATGAAAGTGCGCGATCGCCGCCCGGTGCGCCAGGCCCGCGTAGGTGCCGCGCAATTCCGGGGGGATGCCGGGATGCAGTTTCGAGAAACCCTTTGCGTGCACCTCGTAGAGCACCACGTCGGCCTCGCGGTGGCGCGGGCGGTTGCCGTCGCCTGGCGCCGGCGCGTCGGGCGCCGCGACCCGCGCCTTCAGCGCAAGGGCGGCGTTGTCGCGCGGATCGGGCTCGCGCAGGCCCTGCACGCCGCCGACCACGTAGCCGTGGTGCTCGGGCCGCCATTCGAAGCGGCCCACGATTTCGCGCGCGCAGGGATCGAGCAGCAGCTTGGCCGGGTTGAACAAGTGCCCTGCCTCGGGCCGGTACGGACCGTGCGCGCGCAGGCCGTACACCAGCCCCGGACCGGCGCCCGGCAGGAACCCGGTGAACAGGCCATCGCGCGGGCCGTGCAGGCGATGGCGACCGGTCTCGGTCACGCCGTCGTCGGCGTAGGTGCAGACCTCGATGCGTTCGGCGTGCTGCGAGAACACCGCGAAATTGACGCCCCCGTCGCGGGCGTGGGCGCCCATCGGCTCGCAGCGACCCTCGACGAGAACGAACGCGCTCACGGCGTCGCCTCCGGCAGCAGGAACACGGTCGCCAGCGGCGGCAAATCCAGCACCAGCGACTGCGCATGGCCGTGGCTGGGCATCGCTTCGAGGCGCGGCATGCCCACGCCGGCGCCGCTGCCGCCAAACTCGCGCGCATCGGTGTCGAGCACGACGCGCCAGGCGGTCGCGCCCGGCGGCAGGCCGATCCGGTAGCCGGGACGCGGCTCGGGGGTGAAGTTGCTCACCACCAGCGCCTCGCCGCCGCGGCCGTCGAAGCGCGACCACGCGAACACCGACTGCTCGGCATCATCCGCGACCCGCCACGCGAAGCCCGCCGCCTCGCAATCGAGCACGTGCAGGGCGGGCGTGTCGCGGTACAGGCGGTTGAGTTCGCGCACCAGCGCGTGCACGCCGGCGTGCGCGGGCGCCTCGAGCAGCGACCAGGGCAGCGAGGCATCGTGGTTCCATTCGTCCGGCTGGGCGAATTCCTGTCCCATGAACAGCAGCTTCTTGCCGGGGTGGCCCCACATGAAGCCATAGTAGGCGCGCAGGGTGGCGAAGCGCTGCCAGTCGTCGCCGGGCATCTTGCCCAGCAGCGAACCCTTGCCATGCACGACCTCGTCGTGCGAGAGCGGCAGCACGAAGTTCTCGCTGAAGGCGTACACCAGCCCGAAGCTCATCTTCTCGTGGTGCCAGCGCCGGTGCACGGGGTCCTCGTGCAGGTAGCGCAGCGTGTCGTTCATCCAGCCCATGTTCCATTTGTAATGGAAGCCGAGGCCGCCGGCATGCACCGGGGCCGAGACCTGCGGGAAGGCGGTCGATTCCTCGGCGACGGTGATCGCGCCCGGCGCGAGCGCCCCGATCACCTCGTTGGTCCGCTGCAGCAGGGAGATCGCCTCGAGGTTCTCGCGGCCGCCGCGCTCATTGGGAATCCACTCGCCGGCGGGTCGCGAGTAGTCGCGGTAGAGCATCGAGGCCACCGCGTCCACCCGCAGCCCGTCCACGCCCCATTGCTCGAGCCAGTACAGCGCGCTGCCGGCGAGGAAGTCACGCACCTCGTGGCGGCCGAAGTTGGGAATCAGCGTGTTCCAGTCGCGGTGGAAGCCCTCGCGCGGGTCGGCGTACTCGTACAGGGCGGTGCCGTCGAAACGCGCCAGCCCGTGTGCGTCCGCCGGGAAATGCGCCGGCACCCAGTCCAGCAGCAGGCCCAGGCCGCGCGCATGGCAGGCGGCGACGAAGCGTCCGAAGCCCGCCGGATCGCCGAAGCGCGCGCTGGTCGCGTACAGGCCGAGCGTCTGGTAGCCCCAGGAGCCGTCGAAAGGATGCTCGCTGATCGGCATCAGCTCGAGATGCGTGAAGCCCATCTCAGCAGCGTAGGCCGGCAGGGTATCGGCGAGCTCGTCCCAGGTCGGGAAGCGCCCGTCGGGCTTGCGCCAGGACGCTGCGTGCACCTCGTAGATGCTGATCGGCGCATCGCGGCGATTGGCGGCGGCCCGACCGGCGGGCAGGCGCGTGGGGGCCGGCAAGGCGGCGACGACGCTGGCAGTGTGCGGCCGCAGTTGCGCGAAGAAGGCGTAAGGGTCGGCCTTCAGCGGCAAGGCCTCGCCCTGCGCGTCGAGCAGTTCGTACTTGTAGCGATCGCCCGGCTGCGCCTGCGGCACGAAGATTTCCCACACGCCGGCCAGGTGGCGCAGCCGCATCGCGTGCCGGCGCCCGTCCCAGCCGTTGAAGTCGCCGACCACGCTGGCGCGGCGCGCATTGGGCGCCCACACTGCGAAGCGCACGCCGTTCACGCCGTCCACGCCCATCGGGTGCGCGCCGAGCACGGTCCAGGGCCGCGGATGGCGGCCGTCGTGCAGCTCACGCAGGTCCTGGTCCTCGAGTTGCGGGCCGAAGCCGTAGGCATCGGCGACGACCTGCGCGCGGCCGTCATCCCAGGTCACCGCAAGGCGGTAGCCGAAGCGCCGACGCCGTCGCGGCACCAGCGCTTCGAAGAAGCCTTCCGCATGGCGTCGCTGCAGTTCCACCAGCCGGGCGCCGCTGTCGGCGTCGAGCAGGGCGACCGCCCGTGCCTGCGGCAGCAAGGCGCGGATCCACCAGCGGCCGCCGGCGTCGGCGT
>CBININ010000195.1:0-4855 GCA_966250755.1 uncultured Gammaproteobacteria bacterium
CGGCGACGGTGATCTCGCCAATGGCATTCGGCCCGAGCACGAGGTCCTCGCGCCAGCGCGGGATCGCCTCGTCGCCGATGGCGATGATGCGCACCTCGTTGGGCGGCACCGGGCGGCCGACGCAGGTGCCGGCGCCGCGTTCGGTGTCGGCGCGCGTGCTCTCCAGCTCGCGGCCCTCGATCACCGCCACCGGCAGGCATTCGGTGGCGCCGTAGGGCGTCCAGAAGCCGGCCCCGGCGGGCAGCAGTTCGCGCAGCCGCGCCACCGTGGCCGCCGGCACCGGCGCGCCGGCGGAGCTCACCGCGCGCAGCATCGGCAGCGGCTCGCCATGCCGCGCCAGCACGTCGATCAGCGCGGGCGAGCCGAACAGGCGGTCGACGCCGAAGCGCTGCATCGCGTCGATCAGCTTGCGCGGATCGGCGCGCGCCGGCCGCGTCGGGTCCATGTCGGGGATCACCGAGGTCAGGCCGAGCGCGGGATCGAACAGCGCGAAGGGCGGGAAGGTCGGCAGGTCCACGCCGCCGGGCGCGATGCCGAAGGCGCTGCGCAGCAGGTCGATCTGCGCGACGAAATGGCGATGGCGGTAGACCACGCCCTTCGGCAAGCCCGTCGAGCCCGAAGTGAAAAGGATGCCCGCGACTTCATCGGGCGCGGTGTCGGCCAGCTGGGGGCCTGCGCCGACGCCGCGTGCCTCGATCTCCGCGAGCGTCGGCCCGCCCCAGAACCAGCGCCGCCCCACCGTCACCTGCAGGCGCGCGTTCGGCGCCCAGCGCAACACGCGCCGCGCCGCCTGCGCCAGCGGAATGCCGATGAAGGCCTCGGGTTCGGCCTCGGCCAGGCAGCGCCGCAGCGCCGACTTCGCGATGCCCGGGTCCACCAGCACCGGCACTGCGCCGAGCTTGAACAGGGCGAACATCAGCAGGAAGAACTCCGGCGTCGGCCGCACCATCACCACCGTGCGCGCGCCGCGGCCGATGCCATCCGCCGCCAGCCCGGCGGCGATCGCGTTCGAGCGCGACTCCAGCTGCGCGTAGGTCAGCGCCTGGTCGTAGCGCGCGCGACCGCCGGGGCCGCGCGAGCCCGGGCAACGCAGCGCGACCTGCCCGCCGCGTTCGGCGGCCATGCGCGGCAGGACGGCGGCGATGTTGCAGGGCTCGGGCATGGGGCGGGTCGACACGGAGAGGCACATGCTACCAGCGGGCCCGTGGCGAACCGGGCAGCGCCGCGCGACGCGGCCCGCTAGACTGCCGGCAGTCTTTCCCGCGGACTTCCATGCCTTCCCTGCCACACACCTTCCGCGAACTGCGCCGCCGCCGCGTGTTCCGCAGCCTGGCCGCCTACCTGGTGGCCGCCTGGGTCCTGCTGCAGGTCGGCGATGTCACGCTGGAACCGCTCGGCGCGCCGGCCTGGGCGCAGCGTGCATTGATCATCGCGGCGATCGCGGGCGTGGCCCCCGTGCTCGTGCTGAGCTGGGTGTACGACTGGCGACGCGGCCGCCTGGTGCGCACGCCGGCCACCGACGCCGGCGCCGCGGCGCCCGGCGCGTTCGTCGAGCGCCGCACCCAGGCCAAGGCGGGCCTGCCCGCCCCCGTCATCGCGGGCCCGGCGTCGGGCATCGCCTCCGTCGCCATCCTGCCCTTCGACGACCTTAGCCAGGCGCGCGACCAAGACTGGTTTTGCGATGGCCTGGCCGAGGAGATCATCGACTCGTTGTGCTGCGTGCGCGGGCTGCGCGTGGCCTCGCGCACGGCTTCGTTCCGCTTCCGCGGCGGCGGCACCGACCCGCGCGAGATCGGCCGCCTGCTCGGCGTGGACGCGGTGCTGGAAGGCAGCGTGCGCAAGGCCGGCGAGCGCCTGCGCATCAGCGCGAAGCTGGTGGACACCGACAGCGGCTACCAGCGCTGGGGTGACGCCTACGAACGCCAACTCGAGGACGTGTTCGCGATCCAGGCCGATATCGCCCGCCATGTCGCCGACGCGCTCAAGCTCAACCTCGCCGACCCGGCGCTGGCGCGCAACCAGCGCTACGCGCCGTCCAACATGGAGGCCTACGAGTTCTACCTGCGCGGGCGCCAGCGCTTCCAGCAGCTGTCGGAGAGTACCGGCCGCGACGCGGCCAGCCTGTTCCGCCGCGCGATCGAGCTCGACCCGGACTATGCGCCGGCGCTGGCCGGCCTGGCCGACGCCCTGATCCTGATGCTGCAGTGGCGTTTCGTGCGCGCCGAGGACGTGCTGCCCGAGGCCACCGCCGCCGCCGACAAGGCCTTGGCGCTGGCGCCGGACCTGGCCGAGGCGCAGGTCGCGCAGGCCAACGTGCGGTCGCTGGGCGGCGATGCGGAGGGCGCGGTGCGCGCCTTCGAACAGGCGGTGACGCTCAATCCGGGCCTGTACGAGGCCTGGTACTTCTACGGCCGGCACTGCCTGGCGCTGGGTCGCTACCCGCAGGCCGCCAAGCTGCTGCAGCGCGCCTGGCAGCTGCGGCCGGACGACTCGTCGGTGCTGGGCCTGGTGGTGAGTGCGCTCGACGCCGCCGGCGACCAGGAGGGCGCGCTCACGATCGCGCGACGCGCGCTGGAGGGCCTGCGCAAGCAGATGCTGCTGGAGCCGGACAACCCGCGCGTCCGCTACATGGCCTCGGGACTGCTGCTGCGCCTTGGTGAGCGCGCCGACGGGCTTCGGCTCGCGGATGAAGCGTTGGCGCTGCGACCCAATGACTTCAGCACGATGTACAACGTCGCCTGCACGTATTGCCTGGCCGGCGACAACGAGCGCGCGCTGGACCTGCTCGAGCGGGCGATCGAACGCGGCGGCTTCGCCACCTGGATCCTGCACGACCCCGACATCGCGCCCTTGCGCGACACGCCGCGGTTCAAGGCAATGATGGCGCGCCTGGGCGTCGGGGCGCCCGCCGGCTGAACACCGCGTTCAGGCCGGATGCTTGTCCAGGAAGGTGCGGATCGCCGGCACCAGCACCTCGTGCTTGTCCTCGAGGATGTAATGCCCCGCGTCCTTGAAGGCATGCACGTGCGCCTTCGGCAGCGCGCGCTGGAAGCCGTGCAGGAAGTGCTTGTCGAACACGAAGTCCTTCAGCCCCCAGCCGATGAAGGCCGGACGATCCGCGTAGCCGTGCAGCGCCTTCGCCGAGGCCTCGACCAGCGGCCAGGCGCGGTCGCCGGGCGCCAGCGGGATGTCCTGCATGAAGCGCAAGGTCGAGATCGCCTGGTCCCAGCCTTGGTAGACGCCGGCATAGGCCGCGCGCACGTCGGCCGGCAGCTTGCGTCGGGTGCCGATCATTGCCGCACCGCGCGCGAACAGGTTGAAGCGCCGGATCATCCAGCCCCCCAGCTTCGAATCGCGGCCCATGCGCAGGCGCAAGGGCATGCGCTTTTCCTTCGGCAGCGGGAAGGCGGCGGTGTTGAGGATCACCAACCGGCGCACGCGCGCGGAATGCTGCAGCGCCCAGCCGAAACCGATCATGCCGCCCCAGTCGTGCACCGCCAGCGTCACCGGGCCGGTGATGCCGGCGTGCCGCAGCAGGCGCTCGAGGTCGTCGATGCGCGACTGCAGGGTGTAGTCGTAATGCGCATCGTCGGGCCGGTCCGACAGACCCATGCCCATGTGGTCGGGCACCAGGCAACGGTAGCGATCGCGCAGGCCGAGCACGAGGTGGCGCCAGTAGAAGCTCCACGACGGGTTGCCGTGCAGCATCAGCACCACCTCGCCGTCGCGCGGGCCCTCGTCGAGGTAGCTCTGGCGCAGGCCGTTGGGGTGGACGAAGTCCTTCGGCTGGAACGGGTAGTCGGGGAAGCGCATGCGCGCATTCTACCGGCGGGACGCCCCGCCCATGCCTTGTGCGAAGATCGGGGCGTGAAGACCGTCCGAAGCCTTTTCGCCACCGCCCTCGCCTGCGCCCTGGCAGCCTGTACCCCGACCACCCCGCAGAACGTGCGCAGCCCGCTGGCCGAGTGGCATCCCTCGCCCAACCACAATGCCCGCGGGCCGATCCTGGTGGTGCTGCACTTCACCTCGCAGCACTCGGTGGCCGAGAGCCTGCACACGCTGAGCACCGCCAACAGCGGCGGGCCGGTGAGTTCGCACTACCTCGTCGGCGCCGACGGCCGCATCTACCAGCTGGTGTCCGAGGACCGCCGCGCCTGGCATGCGGGCCCCGGCCGCTGGGGCACGATCACCGACCTCAACTCCGCGTCCATCGGCATCGAGCTGGACAACGACGGCGACTCGCCGTTCGCGCCGGCGCAGTTCGAGGCGCTGGTGCGCCTGCTGGAGGACGTGTGCGCACGCCACGGCATCCCGAAGCGCCAGGTGATCGGCCACGCCGACCTCGCGCCGGACCGCAAGGTCGATCCCGGCAAGTTCTTCCCATGGAAGCTACTGGCCGAGCGCGGCTTCGGCGTGTGGCCGGAGGATCGCGGCGAACCGCCGCCGGGCTTCGATCCCATGGCGGCGCTGCGCAACTTCGGCTATCCGATGTCGGATCCGGAGGCGACCATTCGCGCCTTCCACCTGCGCTTTCGCGCCCGCGACGACCTGCCTCCGCTGCTCGACACGGAGGACGCACGCCTGCTCTATGGACTAGCGCCATCCGGTAGCGCACCGTGATCCGCTAAACGCCCTTCGCGCCTCGAACGCGAAAGTCTCGCGGAGGCCGGATGCCGGCCTCATGCCAGACTCAAAACGCTACCACTCCACCTCGGCCATCGAGCAGTTCAGCCCGGAGCCGATGCCCAGCAGCGCGATGCGGTGGCCCTTCTTCAGGCGGCCGAGCTCGCGCAGCTTCGACAGCACGATCGGCACCGAGGCCGGGCCGATGTTGCCGTGCTCGTGGAAGATGGTC
>CBININ010000196.1:0-4816 GCA_966250755.1 uncultured Gammaproteobacteria bacterium
CCAACGGCATGAGCCAGTACTCGCGCAACGAGCGCAACGCCAACGCGGCGATCGTGGTCGGCATCGATCCGGAGACGGACTATCCCGGGCATCCGCTGGCCGGCATCGAGTTGCAGCGGCGACTGGAACGCCAGGCCTACGTGGACGGCGGCGGTACCTACGAGGCGCCGGCGCAGCTGGTCGGCGATTTCCTGCGCGGCCGCCCGTCCACCGCGTTGGGCAGCGTCACGCCGTCGTACAAGCCGGGCGTGCGCCTGGGCGATCTCAGCACGATCCTGCCGCCCTTTGCGGTGGAAGCGATCCGCGAGGCGATCCCGGCCTTCGACCGGCAGATCAAGGGCTTCGCCATGCCCGACGCCATCCTGACCGCGGTCGAGACGCGCACGTCCTCACCCGTGTGCATCCGCCGCGACGACAGCCTGCAGAGCGTCAGTACCCGCGGTCTCTACCCGGGGGGCGAGGGCGCCGGGTATGCCGGCGGCATCCTGTCGGCGGCGGTGGACGGGATCAGGTTGGCGGAGGCGGTAGGTGCGGAGTTGCTGGGTGTCGCGAGGCGGGCTTCGAGTTCGCAAGCGGCAGCCTGAACGGGCGGCGCGAGGCCGCCCGAGCATCCCCAAGGCTGGCATCGGCGGTTGCCATGCGGCCCGCGTGGACTAGTCGGTGAACACGGGCGGCGATCCCGGGATCGAGATCGTCCCCTCGAACGATCCCACCGTCAGTCCGCCCACGCCGGTGGCCGCGTCGGCGAAGCGTCCTACGGTGAACGACCCCGTTGCGCCGGCGAACCGGCCCGTCGAGCGGCCGGGGTCGATGACGGCGTGTTCGGTGATCAGGACGGTGCCGGGCTCGACCAGCGCCGAGAACCCCGTGTGGTCGGCCACGAGTCGGTCACCGTTCGCGGCGGTGAACGTGTAGGTCCCAACGCCGGTTACCGGCCGGGCCCCGAAGTTGACGGTGGCCTCGATGACCAGCGCGAACTGTCCAAGCCCGGTGGCCTGTCCCTCGGCTTCGAAACGGTCGAACACGAACGGCGGAGCCAGGGGCGTCCGGCTCGCGTGACGGCCGTCGAACGTCCCCTTGAAGGGGAGTACTCTTTGTGACGCGGCCGATTCGGTCGCCCCGGCTGCGGCGTGCGAGGCGAAGCCGCTCGCCAATGCGACGAGCGCCACGAGCACGAGCGGAAGCTTGAGTGTCTTCATCATCGTTTTCCCTCCTGGTGGATGTAGGGACGAGCGGTCGGTTTCCATGTGCGATCTCCTTGGCAAGGCGGCCACTTCCGGGCCGGCCCCGCGTTACCTTCCGACGAGGCACCGTGAAAGTCCTTTTCCCTGGCTGACAGAAGCTGAAATTTCATGACGTCCGCGCCCTCGCGCCGCCATTACGCCTTCGCCGGGTACCTCCTCGACCTGCAGACGCGCGTACTGCTCGGACCCGATGGCGTACCGGTCGTGCTGACGGCGAAGGCCTTCGACGTGCTGGCTCATCTGCTCGAGCATCGCGACCGTGTCGTCGACAAGGCAGAACTGCTCGATACCGTCTGGCACGGCAGGGTCGTGGAGGAGAACAGCCTCACCCAGGCGGTCTCGATGTTGCGCCGCGCGCTCGGTGCGGGGGCGGGCGACCATCGCTACATCCTGACCGTCCCGGGTCGGGGGTACCGGTTCGTGGCGGACGTCGAAGCCGATCCGGACGAAGGCCGACCGGCTGGGGCTGGAGCCGGTACCACGCTGTCCGCACCGGCGCCCGCCGGACGCCGCTGGTCTGTCCTGCCGGGGGCCGTGCTGGCTTTCGCATTGGTCGCGTTGGTCGCGGTGATCGTCTGGTCCATGCGCGAGCCGCCGCCCCCTGCGACGGGGCCGGCCTTGCTGGCGGTGTTGCCGTTTCGGTCGCTGTCGGCGGATTCGCCCGATGCCATGCTCGACCTGGGGCTCGCCGAAACGGTCATCGCCCAGCTCAGCCGGGCGAGCTCCGTGAGGGTGCTTTCGCTGGCCTCGACCGAACGGGTGGCCGGCCGGACATCCGATCCGCTGGCCGCCGCCCACGCGCTGGCCGCGGCCTATGTCGTCGAAGGCTCCACGCAGCGCCGCGGCGATCGCATTCGCGTCAACGTGCGCCTGCTGGCGGCCTCGGACGGCGCCACGATCTGGGCCGGCACGTTCGATGAGCACGTGGACCGTGTGTTCACCCTGCAGGACCGAATCGCCGAGGCGGTGCTCTCCTCGCTCGCTTTGTCGCCCCTGGCAAGGATTGCGGCCAGCCCATGCGAAGGAGGGAGCGCCGAGGCCTTCCGCACCTATCTCAAGGGCCGTTACCTGATGCAGCGACCGACCCCCGGGCGCATTGCCAGGGCCATCGCTGCCTTCCAGCGCACGATCGCGCTGGATCCGAGCTGTGCCCCGGCGTACGTCGGCACGGCGCAGGCGTACCGGGCCATGGTGATCACCGGCGACCGCGCGCCGGCCGAGATGTTCCCCCTGGCCAAGGCTGCCGCGGACCAGGCGATCCGGATCGATCCGGCCTCGGCCGGAGCATGGGCGGCCAAGGCCTTGAACCAGTCCTGGTACGACTGGGATTGGAGCGGCGCCGAAACCTCTGCCAGGCGCGCGATCGAACTGAACCCGAGCTTGCCCGAGGCCCACTTCGCCTACGCCCACCTGCTGGTCAACCGCGGTCGCTTCGAGGAAGGGTTGGCGCACATGCGAAAGGCGCGCGAACTCGACCCGCTGTCGCCATTGCTCAACACCCTGGAAGCCGGCTTTCTCGGCGCGGCCGGCCGGCCCGAAGCAGCGCGCGCACAGCTCCAGCGCGCACTGGAACTCGAGCCGGATTTCTGGATCGCGCTGCTGATTCGTGGCGGGATGGCGCTCGACCGCGGCGACACCGCGACGGCGATGGCCGATCTCCGGCGTTCCGTCGAGACGTCACGCGGCAACACCCAGGCGATGGCGGTGCTGGCGATCGCCCATGTGGCCGCGGGCGAGCGGGGGCGAGCCGAGGCGATCCTGCAGGAGCTGGAGCGCCGTGCCGCAGCGCGGTATGTCCCCGCTTCAAGCATCGCCAGCGTCCACAACGCGCTCGGCCAGGAGGACGCCGCGCTCGACGACCTGGAGCGCGCGCTGTCGGCGCACGACATCCGCATGGCCTTCCTGAAGGTCGACGCGCGCTGGAACAACCTGCGCGACAAGCCGCGTTTCAAGGCGATGGCATCGAAAGTGGGGCTGCCGGGTGGCCAGGCGCAAGGACGCTTCTAGCGGCTATCTGCTTCCATGGACCGCATCCGGACGCAGGGCTGATCCTTCGCGAGGCCGTTGAAGCGGGAAAGCCGCGCCAAGGCCCGCAAGGCGAACAGGTGGTCCGCCAGCAGCCGGCGGCCGACGGCCGCATGCAGGAGAGCGGCTCCCTGGGCTAGAGTGGGCGCGTGCGCACGATCCCCTCATCGCGTTGCTTCCGCCTCGTGATCGCACTGGCGGTGTTGCTGCCTTTGACCGCTTGCGAGGCGCCAGCAATCCCCGCTCCACGCCAGGTCGCACCCGTGAAGGTGGACATGGAAGTGCCGGACAACGGCGCGGTCAGCTCGGCGCCCATCGACCCCGCGAAGGCGCCAAAGCCTTCGCGTCGCAACAAGTTCGACTGGTCGCCCGTCGAGCTGAAGTCCGGCAAGGCCTGGATCAGCTGCCAGCTGTTCTACGAAGGCCAAGGCGACGGCAACCTGCTGCCCGGCATCGACCGCCGCTCGCTGGAGGCCGCGCTGGTGCCCTGCATCGAACGTGGCGTGCTGCGGTTGCGCTACAAGGGCCGCATCGCCTCCGATTTCGCGACGCTGGTGGAGCGGGTGGCGCGGGTTGCCGACACGCTGCAGATCGGCAAGCGCGTGCTGGACCTGGATTCGGCCGGCGGCCAGGTGGAGGACGCCATCCGCGCCGGCGACGCCATCGCCGAATCGCGCTGGACCCTATGGGTGCGCGAGGACTCCGCCTGCCACAGCGCCTGCGTGCTGGTGCTTAGCGGCGGCGACGTGCGCATGCTGGCGGGCCGGATAGGCATCCATCGCGTGATACGCATGAGTTCGACGGCGACCACGCGGGCCGAGCTGAACACCGAATTGCGCGTGGTCTACGATCGCATCCGCGACTACCTGGAACGCAACGGCACCAGCACCGCCGTCGCGGACCTGATGAAGGCCGTGCCCAACCGCAGCCTGCGCCTGCTGACCGACGAGGAGCTGCTTCGATTCGGGCTGGAAGGCATCAACTCGGCGCAGGACGACCTCGACCGGCTGCGGCTGCAGCGCGAATGCGGCGAGGACTTCGTGGCCCGCCGCGACGATTTTGCCCGCGCCTTCGACCGTCAGTGCCGCACCGCGAACGACGTTCATGACCAGAATGCGTGCGGCCTGGCGCTGCGGGCGCGCTTCGGGTTCCCGGACCGGTCCTGCCCGGCGGAAAGCCCGCTGTCGGAGTTCGATCTCGGACAGGCGGAGCCGGCGCCTGCGACGGACTCGGTGCGGGCCGCCGATGTTGCGGTGGGTGAGGCGGGCGCGTCGACCGCTGCCGATCCCGCCGGCAAGGCGCTGCCCGCCACCTCGGGCTACTGACGAAGGTCCTGCGTGGAGGATCCGCTCGCGGTGTTGCGGTCGCCGGAGCCGGTGCGCAGGGCACTGCCGTCCTCTTCGGTTTCGTCATACGACTCGCTCGCCGACAAGGTGGCCTGGCCCGAATCGGGACCCGGCGCAGGGCGGTGTTCGGGATTGCCGCCGGCCTCGGCGAGGTCCTGCGGCGAACCGTCGCCGCTCTCGACCTGCGCGCCGAGGCCGGCG
>CBININ010000197.1:0-4780 GCA_966250755.1 uncultured Gammaproteobacteria bacterium
GAGGTTGGCGTGCGGGCTGATCGGCAGCTCGGGCAGGGCCGGCGGCGGCGCGCCGGTCGCATCGTCCTGCCCTCCGGTGCGGGCGCGCATCAGAACTCTTCCAGGAACTCGACCATGGCGTCGAGCTGGCGGGCGACGAGTTCGGCGGTGTCGTGGACGCGGCGAACGCCTTCCTCGTTGGGCGCCTCGACCTCGATGTCGTGGACGGTGGGACCGGCGAGGTCGCTGAGGCCGGCCGAGCTGGAGTCGTCATCGTCCATGTGCGGCATCAGGTCGGCGACTTCCTCCACGTGCTCGATGCCCTCGATCGCCTCGAGCGCGTGGATCAGGGCGCCAAGCTGGTTGTCGGCGCCGGTGAAGCGGATGTGCACGGTGGGCATGAGCCTTCCTTCCCTCGGGGTGACGGGCGGAATGCCTCATCGCCAAGGTGAACGCACTGGAAAGCCCGCGCCGGACTCCGCGGGCCCTGCCGCCGGCGCCGCCGCTCAGCCGCCGGACAGGCTCCAGCCCACGCTTTCGCCCGCCCGCATCGGCACCAGCCGGTGCTCGCCGAAGGGCAGGTCGGCGGGCACCGCCATGGGTTCCCGCAGCAGCGTGATGGTTTCGGTGTTGCGCGCCAGGCCGTAGAAGTCCGGGCCGTGGAAGCTGGCGAAGGCCTCCAGCCGGTCCAGCGCGCCGATCGCGTCGAAGGCCTCGGCGTAGAGCTCGATGCCCGCATGCGCGGTGTACAGGCCGGCGCAGCCGCAATCCGACTCCTTGGCATGGCGCGCATGCGGCGCGCTGTCGGTGCCCAGGAAGAAGCGCGGGTTGCCCGAGGCTGCCGCCTCGAGCAGCGCCTGGCGATGGCGCTCGCGCTTGAGCACCGGCAGGCAATAGGCATGCGGCCGCAGGCCGCCGCGGAAGATCGCATTGCGGTTCAACAGCAGGTGGTGCGCGGTCAGCGTCGCCGCCACGCCCTCGCGCGCATGGCGCACGAAGTCGGCGCCCTGCGCGGTGGTGACATGCTCGAGCACCAGCTTCAGGCGCGGGAAGCCGTCGGCCAGGCGCAGCAGGTGGCGCTCGATGAAGACCGCCTCGCGGTCGAACACGTCCACCTCCGGATCCGTCACCTCGCCATGCAGCAGCAGCGGCAGGCCCGTGGATTGCATCGCGTCGAACACCGCCTCGCAGCGCCGCAGGTCGGTCACGCCGGACTGCGAGTTGGTGGTGGCGCCCGCCGGGTAGTACTTGACCGCCTTGACGAAGCCGCTGGCGACCGCGGCTTCAATCTCCGACGCCGGCGTGGCCTCGGTGAGGTACAGCGTCATCAGCGGCTCGAAGCGCAGGCCCGCGGGCAGCGCGGAGAGAATTCGCGCGCGGTAGGCATCGGCCTCGGCCACCGTTCGCACGGGCGGCACCAGGTTGGGCATGACGATGGCGCGGCCGAAGCGGCGCGCGGTGTCGGGCAGCACCGCGCGCAGGGCATCGCCGTCGCGCAGGTGCAGGTGCCAGTCGTCCGGGCGGACGAGGGTGAGGCGGTCGAGGGTCATGCCGACAGTTTAAGGCAGGTCCTGCGCGGCGGCCGCGCGGGCGCCGCCCTCAGCGCGAGGCCAGGCCCTCGGCGCGGTACAGCGCGGGCAGGCGCTCGCGCAGGTCCTCGAGCTTGGGCGCGTCCCAGTAGCGGATGTAAGGATGGTCCGGGTTGAGCCGGGCGAAATCCTGGTGGTACTCCTCCGCCGCCCAGAACCGCTGCAGCGGCGCCAGCTGGGTGACGATCGGCCGGCCCTCGAAGGCGCGCCCCCGGGCCAGCCGGTCCACGTAGGCCTGCGCGGCGCGCTGCTGCGCCGGCGTGCGGTAGAAGATCGCCGAGCGGTACTGGGTACCGCGGTCGGGGCCCTGGCGGTTGAGCTGGGTCGGGTCGTGCGCCACGGTGAAGAAGACCGACAGCAACTGGCCGTAGCTGACCACACTGGGGTCGAAGACCACTTCCACTGATTCCGCGTGGCCGGTGCTGCCGTCGCTCACCTCGCCATAGCGCGGGTTGTCGACGCGGCCGCCGGCGTAGCCCGAGCGCACGTCGAGGACGCCGCGCACGTGCTCGAACACCGCTTCCACGCCCCAGAAGCAGCCGCCGGCGAAGACCGCGGTCTCGCGCGCGGCGGGCGCGGCGTCGAGGCCAACCACCACGGCGTCCTGCGCCTGCGCTTGCGCGCCGAGGGTGGCGGCGAACAGCAGCGCCGATGCCATCAGCCGAGTCGCGCACCGCCTCGTCGCTTCCATGGGTCCTACCGATCGCCCGCTCATGCCGCACCCGCCGGCGCCGGGACGAAGCGCAACGCGGCCGAGTTCATGCAATAGCGCAGCCCGGTCGGCGGCGGGCCGTCGTCGAAGACATGGCCCAGGTGCGCGTCGCAACGACGGCACAAGGTTTCGGTGCGCAACATGCCCAGGCTGCGATCCTCGCGGTCGACGATGTTGGCGGCCGCGATCGGCTGCCAGAAGCTGGGCCAGCCGGTACCGGAATCGAACTTGGTCGCCGAGTCGAACAGCGCGGTGTCGCAACCGATGCAGCGATAGATGCCGCGGGCGTGGTTGTCGTTGTAGGCGCCGCTGAAGGGGCGCTCGGTGCCGGCCTGGCGGGTGACGTAGAAGGCCTTGGGTCCGAGCTTCTGCTTCCACTGCGCCTCGCTCAGCCGCAGCTTGGGCACGCGCATGGTGCGCAAGAGCTTGCCCCGGGCGTCCACCTCGACGATGTCCACCAGCACGGCGGACCCCGCGGGCACGGCGGCAGCGCCCGCGGCCGCGCCCGGACGCGAGCAGGCCAGCCCGAAGCCGGCGAGCGCGAGGATGGAACCGCCGAGCAGGCGGCGGCGGGTGGTGTCTGGGATCTGGCTCATGGCGTCGACTCTAGGGCGGAGGGGGCGCAGGCGGGGTGAAGACCGTCGCGGTAGCGGTGCCCGCTGTCGATGGACAGTTCGTATGGAGGCGACGTTCCGTTACACCGCGCCAGGACCCGTTCAGGTCGCCGACAGGTCCAGCACCGGCTGGCGCAGGGCCAGCAGCTGTTCCTGCAGTTGCACGATCACCTGCTCCCAGTGCCGCGGCGACTCGAACCACGGAAAGGCCGCGGGAAAAGCCGGGTCGTGCCAGCGCCGGGCGATCCAGGCGTGGTAGTGCAACAGGCGCATCGCCCGCAGCGGCTCGACGAGGTGAAGCTGCCGGCGATCGAAGTCCTGGAAGACTTCGTACCCCTCCAGCAACCAGCGCAATTGCTCCGCGCGCGCGGCGGCATCGCCGGTGTCGAGCATCCACAGGTCCTGGACGGCGGGGCCGCTCATCGCGTCGTCGAGGTCGACGAAGTGCGGCGCCTCCTCGCGCCAGAGGATGTTGCCCGGGTGGCAGTCGCCGTGCAGGCGCAGCGCCGGATAGCGGCCACAGGCTTCGAAGCCGTCCTCGATCGCATCAACCACCTGGTCGCACAAGGCGACGAAGTTGTCCTCGAGTTCCGGCGGCAACCAATGGGCGTCCAGCAGGTATTCGACCGAGGCGACGGCATGGGTGTGCACGCCGAGCACGGGACGGTGATGGAAGGGCGCGCGCGCGCCGACGGCGTGCAGGCGGCCGAGGCTGCGGCCGATCTGCTGCAGCACCGCCCGCTGCCCCGGCTCCGGCGGGTGTCCGCCCTGCAGCGGGAACACGGCGAAGCGCTGGCCGGCGTGGTGGTGCAGGGTGCGGTGCTGCAGTACCTGCGGCGCGACGACGGACAGGTCGGCCTCGCGCAGCTCGGCGCAGAAGGCGTGTTCCTCCAGGATCGCCGCGTCGCTCCAGCGCCCGGGCCGGTAGAACTTGAGAACGCGCGGGGCCGCGTCCTCCATGCCCACCCGGAAGACGCGGTTTTCGTAGCTGTTGAGGGCGAGCAGGCGACCGTCGGGGACCAGGCCCACCGATTCGGCGGCCGCCAGGATGCAGTCCGGGTCGAGCCCGGCGAAGGGAAGGGACGCCGCGTGCGTCACGCGCGCGTCCCCGCCGAGGCGGCTCAGCCGACCAGCGAGCGCTTGCGGCTGCGCAGCTCGGCCTTCAGGGCCTCGGCCTTGCTGACGTACTGCTTGGCGAGCACGCGGATGACGAAGCTGTTGTCGCGGTCCATCACCACCTTTTGCAGCGAACCCTGGATGTGGGTCTCGCTCTGCTCGAGCGCGGTGATGTGGGCGGAGTTGACCGACTTGGGCGAGCGGCCGATGGTCTTGTAGGCCTGGCCGACCTCACCGACCAGCTCCATCTGCGCCTTGGCCTTGCCCTTCGGCGCCTTGAACTCGCTGGCGAGGTTGGCGGCCAGCTCCGACTTGGCCTTGGCCATGTCCGTGAACACCCGACTGAGCTTCTTGTCGGACACCGAGCGGGCGGCCTCCTCGTAGAACTCCGAGCCGTCGAGGCTCACCTGGATCAGGTCGGGGAGGGAAGAGGCGGTCTCGCTCATCGAAAGCTCCTTTGTGACAGGGACGCGGCCGACCGCCGGCGATCGCCGGCAGGCGCAAGCGGGGATCCGGGGGCGGCGGGGGCCGAGGCGAGGGCCGGCGCGAGGCGCGGCCAGGGCGGGCCCGGGAGTCGGTTCGAGGCCGCGACCGGGGGTTTACTGCCGGTGAAGTCTAGCAACCCCACCATGAAAATTCGGTTATTTCGCGGGGATCTTGCGTTTGATTCGTTTCAAACATTGCTTGAAACATCGGGTTGGCGGCCCTTGGGCGGCGCCGGAGGGAGGGGTTCGGCCTGCTCGCGACGGCGTAAGCCGCTCCTGCCAACT
>CBININ010000198.1:0-4765 GCA_966250755.1 uncultured Gammaproteobacteria bacterium
TGCCGCAGGTCGAGGTGTCGTTCGACATCGACGCCAACGGCATCCTGCACGTGACCGCCAAGGACAAGAAAACCGGCAAGGAGCAGCGCATCGAGATCAAGGCGGGCTCGGGCCTGTCCGAGGAAGAGATCGCGCAGATGGTCCGCGACGCCGAGGCCAATCGCGAGGAGGACAAGAAGTTCCACGAGCTGATCACCGCGCGCAACGCGGCCGACGGCCTGATCCACGCGACCCGCACCGCCATCAAGGACCACGGTTCGAAGGTCGACGGCGCGCAGATCGGTGCGATCGAGTCCGCCTTGTCCGACCTCGAGTCGGCGATGAAGGGCGACGACAAGGGCCAGATCGAGGCCAGGACCAACGCCCTGCAGCAGGCCGCCCAGTCGCTGTACGCGGCGGCCAATGCCGGCCAGGGCGGCGGTGAGCAGGCCGACGCGGGCCAGGGTCCGTCGGCGGGCGGCCAGTCCGAGGACGTGGTGGACGCGGAGTTCACGGAAGTCAAGGACAACGATCGCAAGTAAGCTGTGACGGCCGGGTCGCGTTCCCCAGGATCGCGTCCCCGGCTCCTTCCGCCCGCGTCGTGCCGGCCGCTCCGGCCCTCGCGGGCGATTTGCTGTCTGAGGCACGGAGCAAGACGGGTCGATGAGCACCGCCGAAATGAGCAAGCGCGATTACTACGAAGTCCTGGGCGTGGCCCGCAACGCCAGTGAGGAAGACCTCAAGAAGGCCTACCGCCGGCTGGCGATGAAGCTGCACCCGGACCGGAACCCGGGCGACAAGGACGCCGAGGCGGGGTTCAAGGAAGCCAAGGAGGCCTACGAGGTGCTCTGCGACGCGCAGAAGCGCCGCGCCTACGACCAGCACGGGCATGCCGCCTTCGAGCACGGCATGGGCGGCGGCGGTGGCGGCCCCGGTTTCGGCGACGTCAACGATATCTTCGGCGACATCTTCGGCGACATCTTCGGCGGCGGCCGCCAGCGCGGCCCGCGCCGCGGCGCCGACCTGCGCTACGTGATGGAACTCGACCTCGAGGAGGCCGTGTTCGGCGTCGAGAAACAGATCGACATCCCGACGCTGGTCGCCTGCGAGCCCTGCAAGGGCTCGGGCTCCGAGGACGGCAAGATCGAGACCTGCCGCACCTGCGCCGGCCGCGGCCAGGTGCGCATGCAGCGCGGCATCTTCAGCGTGCAGCAGCCGTGCCCGGCCTGTGCCGGCCGCGGCCAGACCATCGCCAAGCCCTGCAAGAGCTGCCGCGGCAACGGCCGCGTGCAGAGTGAAAAGACCCTGCAGGTGAAGATCCCCGCGGGCGTGGACAACGGCGACCGCATCCGCCTGCAGGGCGAGGGCGAGGCCGGCCCCGCCGGCGCGCCGGCCGGCGACCTCTACGTGGAAGTGAACGTGCGCGAGCACGCGATCTTCCAGCGCGACGGCGACGACCTGTACTGCGAGGTGCCGATCCGCTTTTCGCAGGCGGCGCTGGGCGCGGAGATCGTGGTGCCCACGCTCGAGGGCGAGGCCCTGATCAAGGTCCCGCACGAGACCCAGACCGGCAAGCTCTTCCGCCTGCGCGGCAAGGGCGTCAAGTCCATCCGCAGCCACGGCCACGGCGACCTGCTGTGCCGGGTGGTCGTGGAAACCCCGGTCAACCTGACGGCGCGGCAGCGCGAGTTGCTCAAGGACTTCGAGGCCACCTTCGAGGGCGAGGAGGGCGCGCGCCACTCGCCGCGTTCCTCCAGTTTCCTCGACGGCGTGAAGTCGTTCTGGGACAGAATGACGTCCTGATCCCCGGCAGGAGCGCCGCATGAGCACCGACCCGATCCGACTGCTCGTGCACGGCGCCAGCGGGCGCATGGGACGCGCGGTGTTACGGCTGGCGGCAGACGACCCGCGCTTCGCGGTGGTGGCGGCGGTATCGCGCGCCGGCGCCGACATCGAGGGTGCGGCGGGCGTGGCCGCCGCGGCCGTCGAGGATGCGCCGGCCTTCGACCTCGCCATCGACTTCAGCCTGCCCGAAGCCTTCGATGGCATCCTCACGCTGTGCCTGCAGCGCGAGGCCGCGCTGGTCAGCGGCACCACGGGCCTGGACGAGGCGCAGCGCCAGCGGCTGGAGAACGCCTCCAACCGCATCGAGACGCTGTGGGCCTCCAACTTCAGTCTCGGCGTCGCGGTGCTGGAGGAACTGGTGAAGCGGGCTTCGGCCGCCTTGCCGGACTGGCCGGTGTCGCTGCTCGAAACCCATCACGTTCACAAGAAGGACGCGCCCTCGGGCACGGCACTGACCCTCGCGCGCGCCGCCCAGGCCGTCACCGGCCGCGCGCCGGAGATCGATTCGATCCGCGAAGGCGAGGTGGTCGGTATCCACCGGCTGCGCTTCGCCGGGCCCGGTGAGACGCTCGAGCTCGGCCACGTCGCCGGCGACCGCGACCTGTTCGCGCGCGGCGCCCTGCAAGCGGCCGCGCTGGTGGCGTGGCGCGGACCGGGCGCCTACCGACTGGGCGAATTGTTGTTTGGCTGAATGCGCCCCGGCGACGCAGGTTCCGTTTCCCTTTTCGGCCCCGGGTCGCTAAACTTCCCGCTCGCCTGAACTCCCTTTTCGCATCGGGTCCCGCACCGCAGGACCTGCGCCCGGCCACGGCCGGGTGACGCCGGGAGTCCACCCAACCAAGGCGAGCATCGTGACCCAACCCGCCATCCTTGCCCTCGAAGACGGAACCGTGTTCGAGGGTGTTTCCGCAGGCGCCGACGGCCTGTCGGTCGGCGAGGTCGTGTTCAACACGGCCATCACCGGCTACCAGGAGATCGTGACCGATCCGTCCTACGCCCGGCAGATCGTCACCCTGACCGCGCCGCACATCGGCAACACCGGTTGCACCGACCAGGACGACGAGGCGGCCCGTGTGTTCACCGCCGGCCTGATCGTGCGCGACGTGCCGCGGCGGCCGAGCAACTGGCGCAGCCAGGCCAGCCTGCCGGACTGGCTGCGCGCCCGTGGCATCGTCTGCCTGGCCGGCATCGACACCCGCCGCCTGACCCGCCTGCTGCGCGACCGCGGCGCCCAGAACGGCGCCTTGATGGCGGGCGACATCGACGTGGACAAGGCGATCGAGTGCGCGCGCAAGTTCCCGGGCCTGAAGGGCATGGACCTGGCGAAGGAAGTCTGCGTGCGCGAGCCCTATGCCTGGACCGAAGGCTCGCTCGACCTCGATCGCCAGCGCTTCGCCACCGCGCCGGCGCTCTACCACGTGGTGGCCTACGACTTCGGCGTGAAGACCAACATCCTGCGCATGCTCGCCGAGCGCGGCTGCCGGCTGACAGTGGTGCCGGCGCAGACGCCGGCCGACGACGTGCTCGCACTCGAGCCCGACGGCGTGTTCCTGTCCAACGGCCCCGGCGACCCGGCGCCCTGCGACTACGCGATCGCCGCCACCCAGGAGTTCCTGCGCGCGCGCATCCCGCTGTTCGGCATCTGCCTGGGCCACCAGATCCTCGGCCTCGCCGCCGGCGCGACCACGTCGAAGATGAAGTTCGGCCACCACGGCGCCAACCACCCGGTGATCGACCTCGACAGCGGGCGGGTAATGATCACTTCGCAGAACCACGGCTTCGCGGTGGACGAGCAGACGCTGCCCGCGAACGTGCGCGTCACCCATCGCTCGCTGTTCGATGGCTCCAACCAGGGCATCGAACTGCGCGATGCGCCTGCCTTCAGTTTCCAGGGCCATCCGGAAGCCAGCCCGGGACCGCACGACGTGGCCGGATTGTTCGATCGCTTCGTGGCATCCATGGCCGCCGCCCCCACCCCGTCCCGGAGTCGCTCGTGAAGATTGCCGCCGTCCGATCCTTGTTGCTTGGCCTGGCCTGCTGCGCGGGTGCCGCCTGGGCGGCCGCCCCCAGCGAGGCCCAGATCGATCGTCTCACCGACCTCGCCGTTCAGGCGATGCCCTTCGGCCGGATCTTCGACCAGTTGCAGGCCGGCGATCCGACCTGGCCACTCGGAGACAAGGCCGGCAATGCGACCCCGGCGCAAATGGCATGCCTGCGCAGTGAATTGTCGGCCGCGGGTTACCGGCGCAAGAAGCGCGCCGACGTCGTGGAATATGCAAAGGCCCACCCCGAGGGCGTCGAAGCCGACATTCGCCTGCTCGAGTCCGGGGCTGCCGAGCTGTTCGGCAAGTTCGTCATGGCCGGGGCCGAGGGCGAAGCCGCTGGCAAGCCGGTCGACGCCGAGGCCATCGCCGCCGCGGCCACGCCGGCGCAAGGCCTCTCGCTCGCCGCGCTGGCCTCCGATCCCGAGCACGCCGACCTGCGCGTCCTGCTGGGCATGGGGACCATGTTCGACAAGCTCGGCACCGGCAAGGACGATGACATGCAGGCCGAAGGCGAGAAGCAGGGCACCGAGGTCGGCGTGCAACTGATGCTCGGCGCGATCGCCACCTGCCAGCTGCCGATGTCGGCCCTCCAGTAACGCAACGGATCGAGCCCATGCCCAAGCGCACCGACCTTCGCAGCATCCTGATCATCGGCGCCGGGCCGATCGTGATCGGCCAGGCCTGCGAATTCGACTACTCCGGCGCCCAGGCCTGCAAGGCGCTGCGCGAGGAGGGCTACCGGGTGATCCTGGTGAACTCCAACCCCGCCACGATCATGACCGACCCGGAGATGGCCGACGCCGTCTACATCGAGCCGATCAACCCGGCCACGGTCGAGCGCATCATCGCCAAGGAAAAGCCCGACGCGCTGCTGCCGACGATGGGCGGCCAGACCG
>CBININ010000199.1:0-4755 GCA_966250755.1 uncultured Gammaproteobacteria bacterium
ACGGATGCTGCACGAGCGAATCCACGCCGGCCATGTCGCCTGTGTCTTCCGCGGCAGCGCACGCGCGCTGGTGAGCGCCGAGCGTTGCGCGCTCAACTTCCTGCAGACGCTGTCGGCGACCGCCACCCGCACCGCCGCGTTCGTCGCCGCCACCGCAGGCACGCGCACCCGCATCCTCGACACCCGCAAGACCCTGCCGGGACTGCGGCTGGCGCAAAAGTACGCGGTGCGCGCCGGCGGCGGGCACAACCACCGAATGGGCCTCTACGACACGGTGATGCTCAAGGAAAACCACATCCTGGCCGCGGGTTCGATCGCCGCCGCCGCCGCGCGGGCGCGTGAACTGCATCCCGGCGTGCCGCTGGTGATCGAGGTCGAATCGCTGGACGAACTGCGGCAGGCGCTCGAGACCGGTTGCGACCGCATCCTGGTGGACGATTTCAGCGAGGCCGACCTGCGCGCGGCCGTGGCGATCGCAGCCGGGCGCATCCCGCTGGAAGTGTCGGGCGGCGTCGGCCTGGAGCGGGTTGCGGCGATCGCCGCCACCGGCGTGGATTGCATCTCGGTCGGCGCGCTCACCAAGCACGTGCGCGCGGTGGACTTCTCGATGCGGCTGGGCCAGCCGCCTGCAACCTGAGTCGGCGCGTCAGCGCTTGAGCAGCAGCAGCGCGATCACCACCAGCGCGGCGGCGATCAACAGCACGGAGGCGCCGATCTGCATTTTCTGGCCGCGGGTGAGCGGCGGCGGGCCGACCGGCGCGGGCGGCGCGGGCATTTCCATGCCCGGCGCGACCAGCATGAAGCGAACCGCGTCCAGGCGCAGTTCCTCGCCCGGCTTGAGGAAACCCTGCTGCACGCGCTTGTTGTTGATGTAGGTCCCGTTGGCCGAGCCGAGGTCCTCGACCGCGAGGCCGTCGGCGGTGGGCTTGACCATGGCATGCCGGCGCGACATCTCGTCGGCGGGCACGGAGATGTCGCACTCCGCCGCGCGGCCGATCACCACCGGGCCGGTGACCGGGAACACCTTGCCGAACACCGCGCCGGAGACGCCGCGCAGCAGGAACTTCGGCAGCGCAAGCCGCACGCGGGTGGCGTTGTTGTCCTCGTCGGTTTCGGCGGCATGCGACGGCGAGGTGCTCGAGCGCGCTTCCTCGACGACCACGAAGCGCGCGGTCACCGGGCCGATCGACAGCAGATCCCCCGAACGCAGGCCCATGATGTCGGGCACGTCCTTGCCGTTGACGGCGACCGGGCCGGCGCCGGCCGGCACCTGCAGGTTGGCGCCGCTGCTGGTCAGGTGGATGACGCAATGCACCGGCTGCACGCCCGGCTGCTGCAGCACGGCCGCCGACTGCGGATCCGAGCCGATGCGGTTCGGACCGGGGTGCAACAGCACCTGGCCATGCTCGCCATTGGGAAACACCAGCTTCATTCCGCCCTCCCGCGAAAGTCGCGCACCCCGGGTGGCGACCGCCCTATCTTAACGACCCGAGCGGGGAAAGGAACCTCGGGCACCGATCTTGAGCCAGCCGCCGGTCAGCCCCACACTGTGCGCATGAGCCTTTCCCTGATCGTCCTCGCCTTGTGCATCGCCGGAATCGCTTTCTGGTTCGACGGCCGCGCCGCCGCCGAGCGCGCGGTCGAACATGGGCGCCGCGCCTGCAAGCACGCCGGCGTGCAATGGCTCGACCAGAGCGTGCACCAGGTCAACCTGCGGCTCGGCCGCGACCACGAGGGCCGGCTGCGGATCGAGCGCCAGTTCCGCTTCGAGTATTCCGACGGCGGCTCCGATCGCCACGCCGGCCTGATCACGATGCTGGGTTCGCAACTCGCCAGCCTGGTCGGACCCATGCCGCGGACGATCGAGCCGTTGCCCTGAGGCGGCCTACTTGACGATGCGCAGGTGTCCGCCGCGCTTGGGGCCGTCGCCAGGCGTGGGATCCGGGTCGATCGGCTCCTCGGGGGGCAGCGTCCCGGCGCCGTCTTCCGGGAGCATCATCCCCTGCCCGGTTTCCTGCGCGTAGATCGCCAGCACCGCGGCGACCGGGATCAACACCGATTGGCTGACGCCGCCGAAGCGCGCCTTGAAGCGCACCTCGCGGTTGCCCAGGTCCAGGCCCGCCACCGCGCGGGCGGCGATGTTGAGTACGACGCGCCCATCCTTGATGGTGGCCGGCGGCACCTGCACGCCCTCGCGGCTGGCGTCGACCAGCAGGTAGGGCGTCATCTGGTTGTCCTCGATCCACTGGTACAGCGCCCGCAGCAGGTACGGACGGTTGGAACTCATCTGTGACGCGTCGCTCACGCAGGGATTTCCCGAAGCAGTTTCTCTTCCGGCGTCATGCTGCGCAGGAAGCCGGGGTTGCGGAAGATGCGCTGGCCATAATCCTCGATGACCTTCGCTTCCTTCGGCAGCACGATGCCGAGGGCCGGCAGTCTATAGACGATGGGCGCGACCGCACAGTCGGCCAGGCTCATTTCGGGATTGAGGAAGAAGCGCGCCGCCTTGAACAGCGGCAGTGCGCCGAGCAATTGCTCCTTCAGGCGCTTGCGCGCGGCTTCGGCCTGCGCCTTGTTGCCGGACTGGATCGCCTGCACCTGCGGCACCCACTCCAGCTCCACCCGCAGCATCGCCAGCCGCAGGCGCGCGCGCGAGAGCGGGTCGACCGGCATCAGCGGCGGGTGCGGATAGCGCTCGTCGAGGTACTCGCTCACCACCGACGCCGCGTACAGCACGAGGTCGCGGTCCACCAGCGTGGGCACCGAGTGGTAGGGGTTGAGGTCGAGCAGGTCCTCGGGCGGATTGGCCGTGTCCACGGCGACCAATTCGTAACTGACGCCCTTCGCGGCCAGCACCAGCCGGACGCGGTGGCAGACCACGCAGTCCGGCGAGGAGAACAGGGTCAGGGCATTGCGGATGCGCGGGCTGGCGGACATCGTGGACACCTCGAGGGGACACCGGGGCCCCCTGCCGCGATTGTCCGAGTCCTACCCTGCCGAAACGGCCGGAAATCCGCAAGGGCTCCGGCGCGTCGCGGAAACGTGACTCAGTGCACGTCCCGCCAGTACTCGGCCTTCAGCAGGTAGGCGAGGAAGGTGAAGAAGGCCAGGAACAGCACCACCCACACGCCCATCGCCTCGCGCCTGGTCGCCGCCGGCTCGCCGACATAGGCCAGGAAACCGCTGATGTCGCGGGCGACGCGGTCGTACTGCTCGGCGTCGAGCGAGCCCTTCTGCGACTCCGGGATCACGAAGCTGGTGATGCACTTGCCCTCGAACTCGCCCCTGGCGCAGGGCTCGGCCTCGCCCTGGGCGTTCCTGTGCTTGGGCTCGGTCACCGGGTGCTGCATGCCCTGCAATTCCCAGAGCACGTGCGGCATCGAGGCCCCTGGGAACACGGTATTGTTCCAGCCCATCGGCCGCGACTCGTCCACGTAGAAGGACTTGAGGTAGTTGTAGATCCAGTCGGCGCCCTCGGCCTTGGTGCGCGCGACCACGCTCAGGTCCGGCGGCGCCTTGCCCAGCCAGGCCTCGCCCTTCGCCGCGTCCATGCCGGTGACGATGTTCTCGCCGATCTTGGCGTCGGTGAAGATCAGGTTCTGCTCGACCTGCTCGCGGGTCAGGCCCAGGTCCTCGCCCATGCGCGAGTAGCGCTGGTAGCTGAGCGAGTGGCAGCCCGAGCAGTAGCTCATGTAGAGCGCGGCGCCACGCTGCAGCGAGGCCTTGTCGGTCAGGTCGATCTGCGCCGATTCCATCGCCGCGCCGCCTTCGGAGGCCAGCACGGCCACCGGCGACAGGGCCAGCACGAGCGCCAGCAGCGGGTTCAGGCGGGACTTAGTCATGCGTGGTCACCCGGTCAGGCACCGCCTTGGTCGCGCCCATGCGGGACCAGAACGGCATCGTGATGAAGAAGCCGAAGTAGAAGAGGGTCAGCAGGCGAGCCACCAGGGTCTGCGTGGTGCTGCCGGCCTGCATGCCGAGGTAGCCGAGCGTGACGAAGGCGACCACGAACAGGCCGATCAGCACCTTCGAGAGCAGGCTGCGGTAGCGGATCGACTTGACCGGGCTACGGTCCAGCCAGGGCAGCAGGAACAGGATCATCACCGCGCCGCCCATCGTCATCACGCCGAACAGCTTGTCGGGCACCGCGCGCAGCATCGCGTAGTACGGCGTGAAGTACCACACCGGCTTGATGTGCAGCGGGGTGACCAGCGGGTTGGCCTGGACGAAGTTGTCGTGTTCCAGGAACAGGCCGCCGAAGGTCGGCACGAAGAACACGATGAAGGCCGCGATGGTCAGGAAGAAGCCGGCGCCGAACAGGTCCTTCACCGTGTAGTACGGGTGGAAGGGAATGCCGTCGACCGGGATCTTGGTGACCGGGTCCTTGGTCTTCTTGATGTCCACGCCGTCGGGGTTGTTCGAGCCGACCTCGTGCAGCGCGCCCAGGTGCAGCACCACCAGCAGCAGGATGACCAGCGGCAGGGCGATGACGTGCAGGGCGAAGAAACGGTTCAGGGTGGCGTCGGAGACCAGGTAGTCGCCGCGGATCCATTCCGTCAGGTCGCCGCCCACCATCGGGATGGCGCCGAACAGGTTGATGATCACCTGCGCGCCCCAGTAGGACATCTGGCCCCAGGGCAGCACGTAGCCCATGAAGGCCTCGGCCATCAGGGTCAGGAAGATCAGCATGCCCAGGATCCACACCAGCTCGCGCGGCTTCTGGTGCGATCCGTAGATCAGCGCGCGGAACATGTG
>CBININ010000200.1:0-4754 GCA_966250755.1 uncultured Gammaproteobacteria bacterium
GGCGCCAGCATCCGCATCGGCGTGTCGAAGGCGACGATGCCCACCAGCGCGTACAGCACCACGCCGACCACCGGGCCGACGTAGGGCGCGAAGTTGAGCAGTGCGCCGACCGCGCCCCAGAGCAGCGCATCGCCCGGTTCCAGGCCCAGGGCCCACAGCACGCAGGTCAGCAGCGCGCCGAGGGTGGCGTTGATCAGGGTGATGGTGAGCACGTAGCGCGACAGTTCGCGCTCAAGCGTCTGCATGATCTCGGCGGTCAGCCGCTTCTGGGCGCGTCCCGACAGCATGGCGATGGCCTTCTGCTGCAGGCGCACGCCGTACACCACGAAGAAGTAGGCCAGCAGGATGATCGCGCCGGCCACCGCCAGCACCTTGGGCGCCGCGCGCACCAGGCTCCACAGGTTGGGTGGGCGCGGCTTCTCGCGCTGCGCGGCGGCGGCGGCCGCGCGTGCCGCCGCGCGACCGGCGGCGGCGCTTGGCGCGGCCGCGCTGGCCAGCGAGGCCGCCGCCTTGTTGGCGTCGTCCACCTTGCGCGAGAGCTGCTTGAGCCTGGGCGCGACGTCACGCAGTTCCCGCGGCGCGCGCTGCACCCAGTCGGTCGCCGGCGCCACCGCCTGGCTGGCGATGGTCACCGCCAGCACCACGCCGCCGATCACCACGAAGAAGGCGCCGATCCAGCGCGGCACGCGGAAGCGCTCCAGGCGCGTGACCACCGGGTTGGCCACCAGCGCCAGGAACAGGCCCAGCAGCACCGGCACCACCAGTTCGCGCGCGGCCCAGCAGGCGGCGATCGCGACCAGCAGCGCGAGCAGATGCACCGCCTTCCAGTCGGCGGCGGGGAAGCGCGGCGGGCGGGGCGCGGCGAGCGCGTCCACGGCGGGGCTGTTCATCGGGGGAGCGTAGCAAAGCGGCCTTAACCGGCAGTTTATGCGCGGCGGCTCAGGGCTCGAGCGCAATGCCTTCCGGCTGCACCGCTTCGGTGGTGGCCTTGACCGTCGCGTCGGCCGCGGCATCGGCGGCGGCGTCGGCGGCCGAGGACGCCGCGGCGCCCGCGGTGGCGCTGGCGCCAAGCGTGGTGATCAGCATCTGCGCGATCGAACCGAACAGGCGTCCGCCGACGGAGGGCCCGCCGGCGGTGCCGCTGTCGCGCCCCATCAGGAAGCCGACCACCACGCCGACGGTGACGATGCGCCAGGGCGTGGCCGCCGCCTTCGCATCCTCGCGCAGGCGGTTGATGGAATCGCGGGCGCGCACGCGCGCGGCCTCGGCGTCCACCTCGGCCAGCTTCACCAGTTGCAGGCGGTCGTCGATGCTCATCGCGTGCTCACGGTTCCTTGGGCGCGATTTCCGGGCCCTTGCCTTCCGGGTCGGGCGGCCCCGGGTTGGGCTCGCCCACCGGCGACTCGGTGCTGATGGGTTGGGTCGGCGGGAACCACGCCGCCAGTTGCCGCCGCGTCGCGTCCAGGTCGGCGAAGGCCAGCGCCTTGCGCGCCACGCCCCAGGCGTAACGGGCGATCGCGAGGCTCACAACCAGCGGGATGAAGAGCGCCCACAGCAGCGACAGCCCGGCCTGGTGAATGCCCACCACCAGCAGCACCATCAGCGTGCCCCAGGCGGTGCCGGCCATGATCAGGCACAGCAGCAGGAAGACCAGCCCCCGGATCAGCGCTATCCGGGCCAGGGAGATGTCGGACAGGACCAGCCGGCGGAAGGAGCCGCCGGCGGCGCCGTATTCGCGGGCGACCGTGCGGCCGGCCTCGAGGAGGGCGCCGACGTCGCGTTTCAGGCGTTCGGCGGCATCGACGCCCGTGCCCATGGATCAGTCTTTCGAGCGCGTCAGCTTGGCGATCAGGTAGCCGGCCGCGAAGGCGGCGCCGAAGCTCACCCACGGGCGGGTGCGGATCAGTTCCTCGGCCTGGTCGATCACGTCCTTGCCGGAGTCGATCAGGCCCTCGAGCTTGTCGTCGAGCACGGCCTTGGCGTTGCGCGCCGCCTCCATGCCGCTGTCCACCGCGTCGGCCACGCCGACGGTCAGCTGGTCGCGCGCCAGCGCGGCCTTCTCGCGCACGGTTTCCTGCCGCGCGCCACCATTGCCGTTGGATCCATTCTCTGCCATGGGGTGCTCCCGAATCGTGGGGACCACGCGACGCGCGGGGTCCGGTGGGACAGCGTAGGCGCGATCGCCTGAGCCTGCCCTAAATTCACTGCATGGGCAACTCGCCGCTCATGCCGCCACGCTGCAGCACGAACACCAGCGCCTTCGGCGGCGCGGCCAGGCGCGCACGGAAGTCGCTCAGGTCGGCGACGCCGCGGCGGTTGATGCCCAGCACCAGGTCACCGGCGTCGAGCTGGTTGCGCGCCGCGCGGCTGCCGGGATCGACCTTGGACACGACGACGCCATTGAGGCCTTGTTGGCGGTAGCGCTCGGGCAGTTCGCTGAAGGTGGCGCCGGCCAGGCGCGGGTCCAGGGTGCTGCCCTCGATCTCGCGCGGCTGCGCCTTGAGCACGGCGTTGACGGTGAGCGCGCGGCCTTCGCGCTGCAGGTCCAGGCGCACGGCCTGGCCGACGGGCAGCAGGCCCTCGAGGTTGTGCAGGGCCTGCGAGCTGTCGATGCGCTGGCCGTTGGCGCCGACGATCAGGTCGCCGGGCTTCACGCCCGCCACGTCCGCGGGCGAGCCGCGGTAGACGCGCGCCACCAGCGCGCCGCGCGCATTCGGCGCCAGGTCGAACTGGCGGGCGATGTCCGGGGTCACGTCGCGGCTGTACAGGCCCAGCGAGCCGCGGCGCACCTCGCCGTAGGCCATCAGCTGGCGCATCACCTCGCGCGCCAGGTTCGACGGGATGGCAAAGCCCAGGCCGATGTTGCCCGCGGCGCTGCCGCGCGGATTGAAGCTGGCGGCATTGATGCCGATCAGCTCGCCGCGCAGGTTCACCAGCGCGCCGCCGGAATTGCCCGGATTGATCGAGGCGTCGGTCTGGATGAAGTTCTGGTAGCCCAGGCCCGTCAGGCCGCTGCGGCCGACCGCGGACACGATGCCGCTGGTCACCGCCTGGCCCAGGCCGAAGGGATTGCCCACCGCCACCACGTAGTCGCCCACGCGCAGCGAGGACGAATCGGCCAGCGGGATGGCCTGCAGCTTGTCGGCGGTGATCTGGATCACCGCCACGTCGGTGTCGGCGTCCGAGCCGATCGGCTTGGCCTCGAAGGTGCGGCCGTCGTTGAGCGTCACCGACACCTGGTCGGCGCCCTCGATCACGTGGTTGTTGGTCAGGATCAGGCCGCGGGTGGCGTCCACCACCACGCCCGAGCCCAGCGACTGCGACACCCGCTCCTGCGGGAAGCGCCCGCCGCCGAAGAACTCCGCCAGCGGGTTGTTCACCCGCACGACCTGCCTGGTGTAGATGTTCACGACCGCCGGGGTCACCCGCTCGAGCATCGGCGCCAGCGAGGGCAGGGGCGATCCGACCGCCGCGGCCGGGGTGGCGGCCCGGGCCTGGGCCGGCAGGGCGACCGAGGCGGCGGATTCCAGCAGATCCGCGCCCGGGGTCGGATCGGCGGCGCTGGGGGTCAGCAGGCGGGCGGTGACCCCGCCGCCGAGGGCGGCCAGCAGGAGCGCGGCGAGGGCGGTCGAGGGGCGGATCGGGCGGCTGGTCAAGACAGGCATCGGCAGCGTCCTGCAACGGGAAAAATCGGTTAACCGGGGTCGGAACAGGCCCCGGCCGCGAGGGTAACAAATGGGGATGACCGGCCCCGGGCCCAAGAGTTCAGGAAAAAAAGCTTCATCTGAGGAAGGTGCGGCAAGCCCGCGCCGGCCTTGGGAAAAATTTCCGCCATGCAGCATTTCCGGGCGGTTGACAGGGGGCCGGTGCAGGGTTAGTTTTGGTCCCCGGCGGTGACCCAACATCTTGGGTTGCCGACGGGGAGGGGCCCCAACCCATGGGGTCTGGTAGAAGCCGTTACGGCGCCGAAGCACAGTTCGAGCGATACGTCATGGGGTCGATCCAGAGGACAGCCAGCCGCCGGAAGGGCCCCGTGCCTGCCGGGCGGACACACCCGGCGTCCGGCCTTTTCCCCGCGAAATCCGTCACGGTCCCGGCCGGCGGCGGTTTCCCGACCGGCAGAACCCCCCAATAACGCCCAAGGCCGGCCCACCGGCCCCGCAACGAGGAATTCGGCACGATGAGCACTGTTCGCCTGGAGGCGGTCAAGAAGGATGCGGTCATGGACGCTGCGCAGGGCATTCCCATGCAGCCGGCTTCGGCCGACATCTGGGACAAGAAGTACCGCCTGAAGACCAAGAAGGGCGAACCGGTCGACGCGACCATCGACGACACCTACAAGCGCGTGGCCAAGGCGCTGGCGGACGCCGAGACCACCGCCGAGAAGCAGAAGTACTGGTACGAGCGCTTCCTGTGGGCGCTGCGCCGCGGGGCGATCCCGGCCGGCCGCATCACCTCCAACGCCGGCGCGCTGGAGCACAAGCCCAGCACCAGCACGATCAACTGCACCGTGTCGGGCACCATCACCGATTCCATGGACGGCATCCTGGACAAGGTCCACGAAGCCGGCCTGACCCTGAAGGCCGGCTGCGGCATCGGCTACGAGTTCAGCACCCTGCGCCCGCGCGGGGCGTACGTGAGTGGCGCGGGCGCGTACACGTCCGGGCCGCTGTCGTTCATGGATATCTACGACAAGATGTGCTTCACCGTGTCGTCCGCGGGCGGCCGCCGCGGCGCGCAGAGGGGCACCTTCG
>CBININ010000201.1:0-4677 GCA_966250755.1 uncultured Gammaproteobacteria bacterium
GCGACCGCGTGCTGGTCACCACCCTGACCAAGCGCATGGCCGAGAACCTCACCGACTACCTCGCCGAGCACGACGTCAAGGTGCGTTACCTGCACTCCGACATCGAGACCGTCGAGCGGGTGGAGATCATCCGAGACTTGCGCCTCGGCAAGTTCGATGTGCTGGTCGGCATCAACCTGCTGCGCGAGGGCCTGGACATGCCCGAAGTTTCGCTGGTGGCCATCCTCGACGCCGACAAGGAGGGCTTCCTGCGCTCGACCGGCTCGCTGATCCAGACCATCGGCCGCTGCGCCCGCAACGTGCGCGGCAAGGCCATCCTCTACGCCGACCGCATGACCGAGTCGATGAAGAACGCGATCGCCGAGACCGACCGCCGCCGGCAGATCCAGGTCGAGTACAACCTCAAGCACGGCATCGTTCCGACCACCATCAAGCGCGAGGTCATGGACGTGATGGAGGGCGCCCGCAGCGCGCCCGAGCCCGGCAAGCCGCGCCGCGGCCGCGCCGCGGTGGCGGAGGAGGCCGAGGCCTACCTGGATCCCGCCAAGCTGGCCGCGCGCATCAGGCAGCTGGAAGCGCAGATGTTCCAGCACGCCCGCGACCTCGAGTTCGAGCAGGCCGCGCAGGTGCGCGACGAGCTGCAGCGGCTCAAGGCCCTGTCCATCACCGGTCAGGTCTAGCCCGCCGACGGCTGGCGCGCCCACGCTGGCGAAACCCCAGGGGCCTTGGCTATAATTCCGCTTCCGGCGGGCGATTAGCTCAGCGGTAGAGCACTACCTTGACATGGTAGGGGTCACAGGTTCGAACCCTGTATCGCCCACCAGCCCCACGCGGCTGGTTCGCCGGAACGATGATCGATCCCCCGGTCGATCCCCGCCGGCGGTCCCACGGATCGCGGCTGGACAGGGTCCGGGGCGAGGCGATGATCCACGGGGAAGACTGCTACGACGCCGGCGAACTCGAAGCCCTGCTGCTTCGGCGCCGCGCCCCCGCCGACCACGACGATCCCGCGGCCTGGGAAGACCTGGGCACTCTGGTCTGCCGCCTGCTGTCGATCTGCCATCGACGCTCGCCCGACGGGCCGTTCCACCCCGCGCGCATCTTCCAGTACTGGGACCAGCCTTCGCCGCCCGATGACGTCGCGGCCTGCATGGCCACCTGGAACGCCGCGGGCGTTCCCGTCGAGGCCTGGCATCGCGAACCGGCCGATGCCTTCCTCGGCGAGCAATTCGGCGGCGACGTGCTGACGGCGTTCCGCCACGCCCATCATCCGGCGATGCAGGCCGATCTGTTCCGGCTGGCAAGCCTGTACCTGCACGGCGGCCTCTACGTGGATGCCGACGATGCCTTCGTCGGCGGCGCCGCGCCGGTCGCCTTTTCCGGCAGCGCGTCCCTGCTGCCGCTGGCGGTTTCCCGCGCCACCGATGCCTCGCTGCAGCCCCGGGTGGACGATCCGGCGGCCGACCGGGCCTGGTACTACCTCGGCAACGCGCCCCTGTTCAGCCTGCCGGGCCACCCGCTGTTCGAACGCGCGCTGGACCGGGCGGTAGCGAACGTGATGGCCAGTCGCCGCCGCGGCGAACTCTGCCAGATCCATCGCGACACCGGTCCGGGCAGTTTCTCGATGGCCGCGCTGGACCACGTGGTCTCGTGCTTCCGCAGCGGCCTGCCGACCCGCTTGTCGGTGACGCTGGACTGGCCCTTCCTGGAGCAGTCGCGCGACCTGGCGTACAAGCAGACCGGCCGCAATTGGCGAACCAACACCGTGCTGTATTCCCCTGGCAGGGACGCCCCCAGCGCCGACCCGGTCGCCGGCACATCGGCCAAGGCCGCGCGCTGAGGCTCGCGGCCTTTGACAGGTCACGCCCGGCACCTGAAAATTGCATCGAGCCATCCCTCCAGGGGGCGCCGGGAAACCGCCGCCACGTGTGCGACATGAGCACTAGCCGCCGCCACCGTTAGACCGCCAGCGCCTCGTCACACGCGAAGGACGCCTGGCGTCCTTTTTTTTCGCCCGCATTCCCGAGATCCCCGACGCCATGATCAACATCACCCTTCCCGACGGCAGCCAGCGTCCCTTCGAGCATCCCGTCACCGTGGCCGAGGTGGCCGCCTCGATCGGCGCCGGCCTGGCCAAGGCCGCGCTCGCCGGCAAGGTCGACGGCAAACTGGTGGACACCAGCTTCCGCATCGACCACGACGCGGCGCTGGAGATCGTCACCGACAAGCATCCCGACGCGCTCGACGTGCTGCGCCATTCCACCGCGCACCTGCTGGCGCAGGCCGTGCAGCGCCTGTTCCCGGGCGCGCAGGTCACGATCGGCCCGGTGATCGACAACGGCTTCTACTACGACTTCGCCTACGAACGCCCGTTCACGCCGGACGACCTGCCGCGGATCGAGGAGGAGATGCTCAGGATCGTGAAGGAAGCCCATCCGGTCTCGCGCAGCGTCAAGTCGCGCGACGAGGCGGTGGCCTTCTTCCGCGGCATGGGCGAGGCCTACAAGGCCGAGATCATCGAGTCGATTCCCGCCAACGAGGAGCTGTCGCTGTACTCGCAGGGTGAGTTCACCGACCTGTGCCGCGGCCCGCACGTGCCCGGCACCGACAAGCTGCGCGCCTTCAAGCTGATGAAGGTCGCCGGCGCGTACTGGCGCGGCAATTCCGACAACCAGATGCTCAGCCGCATCTACGGTACCGCCTGGCTCAACGACAAGGACCTGAAGGCCTACCTGTTCCAGATCGAGGAGGCCGAGAAGCGCGACCACCGCAAGATCGGCAAGGCGCTCGACCTGTTCCACCAGCAGGAGGAAGCCCCGGGCATGGTGTTCTGGCACCCCAAGGGCTGGGCGCTGTGGCAGGTGGTCGAGCAGTACATGCGCCAGGTCTACAAGGAGTCCGGCTACCAGGAAGTGCGCTGCCCGCAGATCCTGGACGTCTCGCTGTGGAAGAAGTCCGGCCACTGGGACAACTACCAGGAGAACATGTTCTTCACCGAGTCGGAGAAGCGCACCTACGCGGTCAAGCCGATGAACTGCCCCGGGCACGTGCAGGTCTACAACCACGGCCTGCACAGCTACCGCGACCTGCCGATCCGCTACGGCGAGTTCGGCAGCTGCCACCGCAACGAGCCCTCGGGCGCGCTGCACGGCATCATGCGCGTGCGCAGCTTCACCCAGGACGACGGCCACATCTTCTGCACCGAGGACCAGATCGAGTCCGAGGTGACCGCCTTCCACCGGCAGGCGATGGCGGTGTACACGCGCTTCGGCTTCAGCGACATCTCGCTGAAGATCGCGCTGCGGCCGGAGAAGCGCCTAGGCACCGACGCCACCTGGGACAAGGCCGAGGGCGCACTGCGCGCGGCGCTGGCCGCCTGCGGCGTCGAGTGGCAGGAATTGCCGGGCGAGGGCGCGTTCTACGGCCCGAAGATCGAGTACCACATGCGCGATTCGATCGGCCGCGGCTGGCAGGTCGGCACCATGCAGGTGGATTTCATGATGCCCGAGCGCCTCGGCGCCGAGTACGTGGATGAACACTCGCACAAGCGCCACCCGGTGATGCTGCACCGGGCCATCGTCGGCTCGATGGAGCGGTTCATCGGCATCCTGATTGAATCCCACGCCGGTTCCCTGCCGGCCTGGCTCGCCCCGGTGCAGGCGGTGGTGATGAACATCACCGACGCCCAGGCCGGATACGTGGCGGAGGTCCAAAAAAGCCTTTCGAATCAAGGCCTCCGAATCGTTTCGGATTTGCGAAACGAGAAGGTTGGCTATAAAATCCGCGAGCACACGCTGCAGCGGGTCCCGTACCTGCTGGTGGCCGGCGACCGGGAACGGGAGCAGGGCCTGATTGCCGTGCGCTCCCGCAGCGGCGAGGATTTGGGCACAATGACGCCCGAGGCCTTCGCCCAGCGCCTGCGGGGCGAGACCGCCGCCGGGGCCTGAGGCCCGCGCCAGCCCGGCTTCCATGCCATCCAGAGGACTACCGAATCAATACGCCAGCCACCGAAAAAGGTAACCGCAAGAACAATGAAATCCGCGTCCCCCGCGTCCGCGTGATCGGGGCCGACGGCGAGATGGTTGGCGTGTTGTCGCGCGACGAGGCGATCGCCCTCGCGGAAGAGTCCGGCATGGACCTGGTCGAGATCCAGCCGACGGCGGACCCGCCGGTCTGCCGGATCATGGACTACGGCAAGTTCAAGTTCGAGGCGCAGAAGAAGGCCAACGCGGCCAAGAAGAAGCAGAAGATCGTCGAGATCAAGGAACTGAAGTTCCGCCCGACCACCGACGACGGCGACTACAACATCAAGCTGCGCAACCTGCGTCGCTTCCTCGAGGAAGGCGACAAGGTCAAGGTCAACATCCGCTTCAAGGGCCGCGAGATGGCCCACCAGGAGCTGGGCATGCAGATGGCCGCGCGCATCGAGAAGGACCTGGCCGACGAAGTCGTGATCGAGCAGCGGCCGCGCCTGGAAGGGCGGCAGATGATCATGATGGTCGCGCCGAAGCGCAAATAAGCCCGGCGCTACCCAAGTCGCTGGTTTTACTGCATAATTCGCGGTTCCCGGGTTTCGGCCCGGGGCCCCGGCGCGGCGCCGGGCCCGGTCTTCCGGGCGAAGTCGTCATGGATCAAGCGTTGAACCCTAACCGGATCAACGACTTACAAGCAGGCTGT
>CBININ010000202.1:0-4661 GCA_966250755.1 uncultured Gammaproteobacteria bacterium
GACATCGCGATCGATGCGGCCGTTCGCGCGCACCTGCGCGTAATCGCGCACGCGGCGCAACAGGCGGTTGGCGATGCGCGGTGTGCCGCGCGAACGGTTGGCGATCTCGGCCGCGCCGTCGGGTTCGCATTCGATGCCGAGGATCGTCGCCGAGCGGCGCACGATGCGCGTCAATTCTTCCGGCGTGTAGAACTCCAGGCGCTGCACGATGCCGAAGCGATCGCGCAAGGGCGCCGTGAGCAACCCCGCGCGCGTGGTCGCGCCGATCAGCGTGAAGGGCGGCAGGTCGAGCTTGATCGAACGCGCGGCCGGGCCTTCGCCGATCATGATGTCGATCTGGAAATCCTCCATCGCCGGGTACAGCACTTCCTCGACCACCGGCGAGAGGCGGTGGATCTCGTCGATGAAGAGCACGTCGTGCGGCTGCAGGTTGGTCAGCAGCGCGGCCAGGTCGCCGGCGCGCTCGATCACCGGGCCGGAGGTCTGGCGCAGGTTCACGCCCATCTCGTGCGCGATCACGTGCGCCAGCGTGGTCTTGCCCAGGCCCGGCGGGCCGAAGATCAGCACGTGGTCGAGCGCCTCGCGGCGCGCGCGGGCGGCCTCGATGTAGATCTTGAGCTGCTCGCGGACGGTTTCCTGGCCGAGGTATTCGTCGAGGCGGCGCGGGCGGATGCTCGCCTCGACCGCCTCGTCCTCGCGGGTGGCGCCGCCGGCCAGCACGCGGGTGTCTTCCATGCCCGACATCATATGGCCACCTGCGTGCCCAGCTCCACCAGCCGATTGCCGGGGATGCCGAAGAACTCGGTGGCCGGCGTGGCGTTGCGCGACATGATCAGGAACAGCTTGTCGCGCCACTGCGCCATGCCCTCGCCCGGGCTGGCGCTGAGCGACTCGCGGCTGGCGAAGAAGGTGGTGTCCATCGGGTCGAAGGGCGGCCCGGGGATCTTCCACTTGGCCAGCGCCTTCGGCACGTTGGGGTCCTCCATGTAGCCGAAGCGCAGGCTCAGCCGCGAGAACCCGTGGCCGAGCTCGCTGTAGGCCACGCGCTCGCCGTCGTCGGCGCGCGGCACGTTGAGCGTCTCCACGCTCAGCAGGACGTTCCTCTCGTGCAGCACCTTGTTGTGCTTGAGGTTGTGCAGCAGCGCCGGCGGCATGTATTCATTCGACGGCGTCATGAATACCGCGGTGCCGGTCACGCGCGCCGGCGGATCGACCATGATCGATTGCACGAAGTGCTCGATCCGCAGGCTGTCGCGATTCACGTGCTCGCGCACGAGGTCGCGGCCGTGGCGCCAGGTGCGCATCACGGTGAAGGCCAGGATGCCCAGCGCCACGGGGAACCAGGCGCCTTCCAGGAACTTCACCGCGTTGGCCGACAGCAGCGCCCCGTCCACGGTCAGGAACAGGAGCGCCAGCGGCCAGATCACCTTGCGCGGCAGCCGCCACTTCTGCGAGGCCAGGATGATCAGCAGCACGGTGTCGATCAGCATGCTGCCGGTCACCGACACGCCGTAGGCCGAGGCGAGGTTGCTGGAGGTCTCGAACACCACCACCAGCAGCATCACCAGCACCAGCAGGATGCGGTTGACCCAGGGCAGGTAGACCTGGCCGATGGTCTCGGCCGAGGTGTGCACCAGCACCAGCCGCGGCAGGTAACCGAGCTGGATCGCCTGGCGCGCGAGCGAGAAGGCGCCGCTGATCACCGCCTGCGAGGCGATCACCGTGGCCAAGGTCGCCAGGCCGATCATCGGGAACAAAGCCCAGGTCGGGACCAGCGAGTAGAAGGGATTGTGGGCGGCGGACGGATCTCGCAGCAGCAACGCGCCCTGGCCAAAGTAGTTGAGCAGCAGGGCCGGCAACGCGAACCACATCCACGCCAGCCGGATCGGCATCCGGCCGAAGTGGCCCATGTCCGCGTACAGCGCCTCCGCGCCGGTCACCGCCAGCACCACCGCGCCCAGCGCCAGCCAAGCGTGCACGCCGTGGTGCAGGAAGAAGCTCACCGCATAGGCCGGGTTGAGTGCCGCCAGCACCCCGGGATGCTGCGCGACCTGCGCCCCGCCCAGCACCGCCAGGGTCAGGAACCAGAGCACCATCACCGGCCCGAAGATCTTGCCGACGCGGTCGGTGCCGTGGCGCTGGAAGGCGAACAGCAGCACGAGCACGCCGAGGGTCAGGGGCACGACGTAGTGCGACAGGGCCGGCGCGGCCACCTTCAGGCCTTCGACCGCCGACAGCACGGAGATCGCCGGCGTGATGACGCTGTCGCCGAAGAACAGCGCGGTACCGAAGATCCCGAGCAGGCCGACCGCGTAGGCCAGCGGCGAGGCAATCGGCAGGCTACGCTGCACGACGGCCATCAGGGCGAGGATGCCGCCCTCGCCCCGGTTGTCGGCGCGCATGATCACGTTGACGTACTTGAGCGTCACCACCAGCATCATCGCCCAGAACACCAGCGAGAGGATGCCGAGCACGTTGGCCGGGTCGGGCGCCAGCCCGTACTTCTCGCCGAAGGCTTCCTTGAGCGTGTACAGCGGGCTGGTGCCGATGTCGCCGAACACCACGCCGATCGCCCCGAGCACCAGCGGCCAGAGCTTGCCGGGCGAATCGTCCTGCGTCGTTGCCTGGGTCATGTCGTCCCCTGCCCGGCCTCAGCCGCTGCGGAGCATGGATTTTAGCGCCTTGCGGATGATTTCCTCCGCCGAGTCGCCGGGGGCCGCTTCCTTGAGCATGCGCGCGACTTCCGCCGGCTTGTAGCCGAGCTGCTGCAGGGCGATGCCGGCCTCGGTGGCCGGGTCGGCCGGCGCGCCGCTGGCGACGCTACCCACCGGGCCGCCGCTGAAATCGGCGGCGCGGTCGCGCAGTTCCACCACGATGCGTTCGGCCGTCTTCTTGCCGATGCCCGGGATGCGGGTCAGCGCGCTGACGTCGCCCACCTGCACCAGCCGCGCGAATTCGTCCACGCTCGCGCCCGACAGGATCGCCAGCGCGATTTTCGCGCCGATGCCGGTGACCTTCTGCACGTCGCGGAACAGCCGCCGCTCGAGCTCGCGCAGGAAGCCGTACAGCGCGACCGAGTCCTCCTTCACGGCGTAGTGGGTGAACAGGGTGACCTCGCGGCCGAGCTCGGGCAGGTCGTAGAAGGTCGACATCGGCGCCTCGAGCTCGTAGCCCACGCCGCCGACGTCGATCACCAGCCAGGGCGGCTGCTTGTGCACCAGGGTGCCGCGGAGGCGTCCGATCACGCGTGCAGTCTCCTTACTTTCGCCAGGCCAGGCGCGTGCTCACGCCCATCCGCTGGGCGGTCGAGCGCACGTGCGCGTGGGTGATGGCCACCGCCAGCGCGTCGGCGGCGTCGGCCTGGATCTTTCCATGGAGGCCGAGCATCACCCCGACCATGTGCTGCACCTGCACCTTGTCGGCCCCGCCCTTGCCCACCACGGCCAGCTTGATCTCGCTGGCGGAGTATTCGTGCACAGGCAGATCCCGCAGCACCGCCGCGCACAGTGCCGCGCCGCGGGCCTGGCCGAGCTTCAGGGCCGAATCCGGGTTGCGCGCCATGAACACCTTCTCGACGCTGACCTCGTCGGGGCGGTATTGATCGATGATCGCGCCGAGTTGGTCGAGCAGGCGCTTGAGCCGCTGCGGAAAGTTTTCCGCGTCCAGCAGCACCACCGGCGCATGGAAGACATGCGTGGCCCGCCCGGTCGCATCGCAGTCCACGATGCCCACGCCGGTGCGTTGCGAGCCGGGGTCGATGCCGAGGATGCGGGTCATGGCTGCGGCTTCAGCCGCGCGCCGCCTTCACTGGTAGGCTTCCTGCGGCAGCTCGGCGTTGTGCCAGACGTGCTGCACGTCGTCGAGGTCCTCGAGCATGTCGAGCATCTTCACGACCTGCTCGGCGGTCTCGCCGGCCACGGCCACGTCGTTCTCCGCGCGCATCGTCACCGCCGCCTGCGCGGGCGGGAAGCCGCCCTTCTCCATCGCGTCCTTCACCGCCTGGTAGGCTTCCGGCGCGGTCAGCACGTCGATGGCGCCGTCCTCCGGATACACCACCACGTCGTCGGCGCCGGCGTCGATCGCCGCCTCGGTGATCGCGTCCTCGTTGGCGCCCGGCGGATACTCGAGCACGCCGACCTTGCGGAACATGAAGGCCACCGAGCCGTCCGTCCCGAGATTGCCGCCGCACTTGTTGAAGGCATGGCGCACGTCGGCCACGGTGCGCACCTTGTTGTCGGTGACGCATTCGACGATCACCGCGATGCCGCCGGGGGCGTAGCCCTCGTAGCGGATCTCCTCGTACTCGACGCCCTCGAGCTCGCCGGTGGCCTTCTTGATCGCACGCTCGATCACGTCCTTGGCCATGTTCTGGGCCAGGGCGCGGTCCATCGCCAGGCGCAGGCGCGGGTTGGCCTTGGGGTCGCCGCCGCCGGCGCGCGCCGCGACGCTGAGTTCGCGGATCAGCTTGGTGAAGATCTTGCCGCGACGCGCGTCCTGCGCGTTCTTGCGGCCCTCGATGGCCATCAACCTGCCCATGCAACCACCCTGCGTTTGCCTGGCGGCGATTATACCGGGGGCATGGGCCCGCGCTCGTCACCGGTTCCGTCGGCAGCGGAAAACGCACCGGTACGGAAGAAGCAGGCGGCGAGCTCGGCCGACTC
>CBININ010000203.1:0-4613 GCA_966250755.1 uncultured Gammaproteobacteria bacterium
CCTGGCGCGCGCGGTAGACCACGCCCATGCCGCCCTGGCCGATCTGCTCGAGCAGTTCGTAGTCGCCGAACTCGCGCTGGCGCGGGTCGCCCAGGTCGATCTCCAGCGCTTCCTGCGAGAGGAAGGCCAGGTGCGAAGGCGCGCCGGCGTCGCGGCGACGCACGCGGCTGCCGAAGGCCAGCGCGGCCAGGCCCGGATCCACCGCCCAGTCGCGCTCGGGGTCGAACAGGGTGGTGCGGGCGAGCGAGGGGTCCGCGCTCATGGCGGCTCCCCGGACAGGGCGGCCTGCAGGGCGCCGCGCTCGGCCTCGAGCTCGTCGGCGTCCAGCACGGTGTCGCCGAGCGCGTCGTCCACCAGTTCACGGAAGCGCTCGCGCAGGCGCCGCAACGCCATGCGCGCCAGCACCGGTCGCATCCGCAGGCGCGCGGCGATCGCCTCGAACTCGTCGGCATCCGGTTCGCGCGTGAGGTGCGGCTCGAGCGCATCGAACAAGTCGAGCCGGCGCGCCTCGGCCGCCTCGCCACGCAGGCGATCGAGCGAGCGCGCGATCAGTTCCAGTGCGAAGCCGCGTTGCAGGGCCCGCTCGGGCGAGAGTGCGCGCTGGCGCTCGCGGCGCTGCCGCGCTTCCATCGCTTCCAGCGCGATCGGCGGCAGCGGCGCGCCATCCGGCATCGGCGCCACCGGCCGCGCGACGAAGGCCTGCAGCTCGGCCTGCAGGTACTGCCGGAACCGGCCGAAGCGCGACAGCGCTTCGCGCGCGGGCTCGGCCTCGAGCAACTGCCCGAAGAAGCGCCGCGTGGCTTCCTGCGCCTGCTCCGGCGCCTGCCCGAGTTGGCGCAAATAGGCATAGACCGGATACCAGTTGTCCAGGCACAGCGCCAGCAGGGGCCGCTCGCCGCTGTGGATCACGCCCCCCGGCGCCGCCACCTGGGTCCAGCGGTTGCTGGCGAACGAGGCATCGGGCAGGGAAGGCAGGGGCATGGCCGGGATTACGGCAAGCGAAGCCGGGGATTACGGGTCATGACAGCGACCGGAAGGCCGAGCGCAGGCCGTCGAGTTCGGCCTCGAGGTCGCCCTGGTTGCTGACGGTGTGGAGCACCTCGTCGCGGACCAGTTCGCGCAGGCGCTGCCGCAGGCGGTGGACGGCGACGGCGAGCGTGTTGACGCGCAGGCCCAGCGCTTCGGCCAGGCGTGGGTAGTCTTCGTTGTCCGGCGGCTCGAGCAGGAAGCCGGACAGCTGCGCATAGAGGTCGGCCTTGCCCGCCGCGGCGGTTTCCCCGCGCAGGCGGTCCATGGCGCGCGCCACCAGCGTGCGCATCCATGCGCGGGTGAACGCCAGCTCGGGCGAGGCGTCTGGCGGGGCGGCGAGTTCCACCGCGTCTTCCACCAGTGACACGCGTTGCCAGGTGCCGCCGCGCTTGCCGGCGTGTTCGCGCTCGCCCGCGTCCATCAGGAAGCGCCGCAGGGCGGTCAGCAGGAAGGCACGGAAGCTGCCGCGCTCGGGCGTGGCTCGCACGTCCCAGCGCTGCTCCAGCAAGCGGGCGAAGAAGTCCTGGGCCAGGTCTTCCGCTTCCACGCCGGGCGAGCGCACGCGGATGTAGTCCACGACCGGTTGCCGGTACAGCCGGCAGATTTCCGCCAGCGCCTCGGCGCCCGCCGCGGCCTCCTGGCGGGCGTCGAGGATCAGGCTCCAGCGGGTAGTGGCGAATCGCGCCATGCCTCTCCGACAACGCCTTGTGTCCGCGGCAACGGTCACGCGCTTGCCCGCCATGCCCGGCCGGGGCGCCCATCGTCGGCGCGACCCGGCCGGCGCAGCTTAGCGCCGCGCGAGCCGGCGCGCGCGCACGGCCCTGCCGGCGCGCTCGCCGCTACCCGCGCGGGTCGCCGGGGCCAGCGGGGCGGCCGGCAAGGCGGTGGGCTTGAGCATGGCCGCCTTCTTCACCGGCTTGAGCAGGTGCAGGAACACGAAGCGCCCGACCTTCTCGCCCTGGCGGATGCCGGTCTCGCAGCCGGTGCGGAAGTGGATGCCGCTATAGACGCGGGCATCGGCGCCTTCCTGCGCGGCCTGCGACAGGGTGTCGAAGCTGCGGGTCAGGCCGGCGGCGGTGAAGGTGTAAGGAACTTCGTCGGTGCCGAAGTAGCGGCGCAGCACTTCGATCGCGCTGCCGCTGGAGGTGGTCAGGCCGCAGGTGTAATCCGGGTAGGGCGGCGTCACCAGGTAAGGCAGCCAGTCCGGATCGGAGGCGGTCGCCGGGTTGCCGTCGTCGGCCCAGCGGATGGCCGTGACCGGCCGCCAGAAGTTGTAGGTGTACTTGGTGTCGAAGACCGAGATGCCGGCGTCGGTCTCCGCGATCTCCACCAGCGCGAACAGCCGCGCATGCTGCCAGCGGTCCAGGCCCATGCCGGCCACGATCGCGCGGGAGACGCCGTTCCAGTCGGCGCCGCCGTTGCCCCAGTAGCGGGCGATGCGGCTCTCCTCCGAATCGGGCGCGGCATTGCGCACGGCCGCCGAGCCGACCGACTTCACTTCGTTGTAGTCGCGCGTGTAGGTGGCCGACGCGAGGTCGAACAATTCGCTCGGGTCGGAACGGAACTGGTCGTTGCTGACCATCGCAAAGGGCCGGACCATGGCCCAGCCGGCATTCGCCGGCACCGGGTAGTTGGGCGCGGTGGACTGGTAGACGCCGGGGCCGGCCGCGAGCGTGTACGGCAGGTTGGGCGTCGCCGAACCATCGTTGCTGCGCATCGCCAGGATGGCGGCGGCCGCGGCCTGGCCGGCGGCAATGCCTTGCTGCTTCGACGGCGAGTCCGGAATGGCGCCGAGGGCGGCGAGGTAGCTTGTCTCGACGCTGGCGCGGGCCGCGGCCTTGCCCGCATTGTCGGGCGCGCGACTGAGCTGCGCGATCAGCACGTCGCGCGCGGCGGCGGCGACCGCCGCGTCCGGGTTCGCACCGGGGTTCGCCTGCGGCACGACGGCATAGGTCTCGTAGCGCCGGTTGATGCTGTTGAGCGCGTCGTGCACGGCGATCTGCGCGGTGGCGATCATGTAGGCGCGTTGCGGCGGGCCGCCGAAGGGCACGGCGGCCGCGGTGGCGGTCGCGTTCCAGTCGGTGACCGAGTCGGCGCAGGCGCTGCCGGCGGCAAGCGCGAGCGCGAGGGCCAGGGCGTGCATGGTGGAGCATGCGCGGCGGGGGGAAGGCGGGCGAGGCGAAGTCATGGCGGTCTCCAAGGCTGGGGGCGCGCACGGGGCGCGGTCGCACGGGGCGGCAGCGATGGATTCGGGGAAAGCAAGCCGCGATTACAGCGGTGCCCGTCGGATCATGCCGCGACGGGGAATTCGCCGGCTTCCAGGCGCGCGAAATAATCGGCCGTCAGTCGCAACTGCTCCGCAGCCGTCTCGGCGCAATTGACCACCGCGCGGAAGGCCGCATTTTCCGGCCGGTCCTTGGCGTACCAGCCCAGGTGCTTGCGCGCGATGCGCACGCCGGCCACTTCGCCGTAGAAGTCGTGCAGGGCGCGCAGGTGGCCGAGCAGGATGTCCGCCACGTCGGCGGGCGAGGGCTCGGGCAGGGTCTCGCCGGTGGCCAGGTAGTGCGCGATCTCGCGGAAGATCCACGGCCGGCCCTGCGCGGCGCGGCCGACCAGCAGGCCGTCGGCTTGGGTGTAGTCGAGCACGAACCTCGCCTTCTCCGGCGAGCTGACGTCGCCATTGGCCAGCACGGGAATGCGCAACGCCTGCTTGATGGCGGCGAGGGTGTCGTACTCGGCCTCGCCGCTGTACTGGTCGGCGCGGGTGCGGCCGTGCACGGCCAGCGCGGCGACGCCGCAGTCTTCTGCCATGCGCGCGATCGCCAGCCCATTGCGGTTCTCGTGGTTCCAGCCGGTCCGGATCTTCAGCGTCACCGGCGCGTCAACCGCCTTCACCACCGCGGTGAGGATGCGCGCGACCAACGCCTCGTCCTGCATCAGCGCCGAGCCAGCCCACGCGTTGCAGACCTTCTTCGCCGGGCAACCCATGTTGATGTCGATGATCTGCGCACCGTGCTCGACGTTGTGGCGGGCGGCCGCGGCCAGCACCTCGGGCACGGTGCCGGCGATCTGCACGCTGATGGGCGCCGGTTCGCCGTCGTGGTCCATGCGGTGCAGGGACTTGTTGCTGTTCCACAGGCGCGGGTCGGACGTCGTCATCTCCGACACGCACAGCCCCGCGCCCATGCGCTTGCACAGGATTCGGAAGGGCTTGTCGGTGACGCCCGCCATGGGGGCCAGCACCAGCGGCGTGGCGATGTCGAAAGGACCGATGCGCATGGGCGCCATTGTCGCCGGGCTGGGGCCGGCGTGCACCCGCCGCCACGTGGCGGCGGGTGGAAGGCTGGCTTCAGCCGCCGCCGAGCGAGATCAACACGCCGGCAATCGTGGCCGTCATCAGGGTAGCCAGCGAACCGCCCAGCACCGCACGCAGGCCGAAGCGCGCCAGGTCGGCGCGACGATCCGGCGCCAGCCCGCCGATACCGCCGATCTGGATGGCGATCGAGCTGAAATTGGCGAAGCCGCACAACGCGTAGGTCGCGATCAGCGCGCCGTGCTGCGACAGCGCCACGCCGGCGACCTTG
>CBININ010000204.1:0-4590 GCA_966250755.1 uncultured Gammaproteobacteria bacterium
CGCCGAGCTGTAGTCGCTGGCGGTCAGTCCCTCGCCACTGGCGATCTTCCAGCCGTTGATGTCGAAGAAGTCCGGCTGCACGCCCTGCCAGCTGGTGGACCAGTTGTTCTCGGCGTAGACGAGCTGGCCGTTGCCGCGGATGCCGGCGGCGACGTACTGCACCTCGGGGATCTGTTCGCGGATGGCGCTTGCGTCGGCATCGGTAAGCGTGGCGTTGTTGCCGGCGCCGCCGCGCACGCCGCCCTGGTTGGGCGCGCCGCCCATGATGTCGAGGCGGTTCGAGCCCAGGCCCGACACCATCTTGTCGATCTCGGCCTGCGTGCCCTGCCCCACCGACACCATGATGATCACCGCGGCGATGCCGATGATCACGCCGAGCGAGGTCAACGCGCTGCGCATCCAGTTGCCGCGCAGGGCGAACACCGCGGTGCGCAGGACGTCGGCACCGGTCATCGGGCCAGCTCCGCGGCGGCGGAATTCAGGACCTCGGGGTCGAGGAACTTCTCGCCTTCGTACAGGCGGCCATCCTTCATCACGCAGATGCGGTCGGCGCGACGCGCCACCGCCGGGTCGTGGGTGATCAGCACCAGCGTCTGCCCGCGCGCCTTGAGCTGGTCGAACAACTGCAGCACTTCCTCGCCGGTCTTCGAGTCCAGCGCGCCGGTGGGCTCGTCGGCCAGCAGCATGGGCGGGTTGTTGACCAGCGCACGCGCGATGGCGACGCGCTGCTGCTGGCCGCCCGACATCTCGCCCGGCTTGTGGCCGGTGCGGCCGCCCAGGCCGACCGCCTCCAGCGCCGACCGCGCGCGCTGCTCACGCTCGTGCAGCGGCGCGTTGGCGTAGGTCAGCGGCATCATCACGTTGTGCAGTGCATCCATCCGCGAGAGGAGATTGAAGCCTTGGAACACGAAGCCGATGCGGTCGAGCCGCAGCCTCGCCGTCTGTTCGGCATCCAGCGTCGAGGTATCGATGCCGTCGCACCAGTAGCTGCCGCCGCTGGGGCGGTCCAGGCAGCCGAGGATGTTCATCAGCGTGGACTTGCCCGAGCCCGAGGCGCCCATGATCGAGACGAACTCGCCGCGCGCGATGTCCAGGTCCACGTGGTCGAGCGCGACCACCTCGGCCTCGGTGCCCGGCGCGTAGACCTTGGACAATCCGCGCGTGCGGATCAGCGGCATGGCTTCGGTCACCGCGCGGCGTCCGGTCGCGCGCTGCCGACGACCACGAGGTCGCCTTCCTTCAACTCGCCGCCCAGCACCTCGGTGCGGGTGCCGTCGCTGGCGCCGATGCGCACCACCACGGCCTCCGGCTTGCCGTCCACCAGCTTGTAGACGGGGGCGCGCTTGGCCGCGCCCAGCGCGCCGAGCGCGGCATCCCACTGGGCCTGCTGCGCGGGCGTCAGCGTCGCGCGGAAATCGGAGAAATTCTGCTTCAGGCGCTCGGCCATGCGCGCGGAGCGATCGCCGCCGCCCTGTCCGTTGCGCTGCGCGCCGCCGGTGGCGCCGCCGCGCTGCCCGCCGAAGCCGCCGGCGATGCCGGCGCCGGCATTGCCGCCCGCGCCCGCCTGCATCTGCGCGCGCATGCGCTCCGCGCGCTCGCGCATCTGCGCGATCGCCGCGTCGAAGGCGGCCTGCTGCGGCGGCGTGAGCTTCAGGCTTGCGGCGATCGGCGCCAGGCTGTCGGCGAGGTTCATCCCGCCGCCCGACCGGCTGGCGCCGGCGGCGGCATTGCGGCTCGGGCCCATGCCCGGCGGGCCGGCGTTGTTGCTCTCGTCGGCCGGGCGGAAGCGCAGCGCGGCATTCGGCACGCTCAGTGCATCGGCCTTGCGGCTGATCTCGATCTCCGCATTGGCGGTCATGCCCGGTAGCAGGGTCTGGTCGGGATTGTCCACCTCCACCACCACCGGGTAGGTGATGACGTTGGCGGTGTTGGTCGCCGCCAGCCGCACCTGCTTCACCCTGCCGCTGAAGTGGCGCTCCGGAAAGGCGTCCACGGTGAAGCGCGCGACCTGCCCTTCGCGCACCTGGCCGATGTCGGCCTCGTCGATCGCCAGCACGATCTCCATCCGGCGCAGGTCGCCGGCGATCTCGAACAGCACCGGCGTCTGCAGACTGGCGGCCACGGTCTGGCCCGGCTCGACCGCGCGCTTGATGACCACACCGTCCACCGGCGATTTGATCACCGACTTCTCCAGGTCGAGCCGCGCGCTATTGACGTTGGCCTGCTGCTGGCGCACCTGGGCGCTGGCGGAGGCGATACGGGCGCGAGCCTGGTCGCGGGCCGCGAGCGCGAGGTCGGCCTCGTTGCGGGCAATCAGCTGGCGGCCGAGCAATTCCGACTTGCGGCGGTAATCGGCCTCGGCATTCTTCGCAGTGGCCTGCGCCTCAGCCAGGCTGGCGCGGGCGCTGGCGAGCGTGGCGGACGCTTGCTCGAGGCGGGCGTCCAGCGTGCTCGGCTCGATGCGCGCGATCACCTGGCCGGCCTTCACCGCATCGTTGAAGTCGACTTCGACCGTTTGCAGCGTGCCGGACACCTGGGTGCCGACCTGCACGGTGGCGGTGGCGCTGAGCGTGCCGGTGGCGGAGATGGCCGTGCGGATCTCGCCACGCTCGACTGGCGCGGTGCGGTAGGCGCCGGCTTCCGCCTCGCCGCGGCGACCGGACCACCACCAGGCGACCAGCCCCAGGGCCACCAGCACCAGCAGCGGGAACAGCCAGCGGGGCCGGGCGGAAGCGGGGGCTCGGGTCGGGGACATGGACACTCCGGGAAGAACGGCGGGTTTCGAGGCAGGGCGCGGCGCGCGGCCGAGGATTATGCAAGATGCCGCACTGCGACAATCGGTCGCAGCCGATGTTCCCCAGCCTCGCCTCAGCCGGCTGAAGGAAGACTGATCGTGGCCGTGGTGCCGCGACCCGGCTCGCTGTCCAGGCGCACCGGCCAGCCGTAGCGTTCCGACAGCCGGCGCACGATGGTCAGGCCGATGCCCTGGCCGTCCTTGCGGCCGTCGCCGCCCCGGACGAAGGGCTCGAAGACGCGCGCCAGTTCCTCGCGCGACATGCCGACGCCAGTGTCGGCCACCGCCACGCCGTCGGCGCGGACCGTGACCACCACCGATCCATGCTCGGTGTAGTTGCAGGCATTGCGCAGCAGGTTGCCCAGCATCACCGAGAACACCCGCGGTGGCGCATGCAGCGCCGGATCGGCTTCCTGGCGCAGTTCCAGTTTGACCGGCTTGCCCGCCACCAGCGCGCAAGCCTTCTCGAGCTCTTCCGCCGCCAGCGCCGCGACCGAGAAGTCCTCGTCCGGCAGGCCGGTGTCGCCTTCGCGCGCCAGGATGAGGAAGGCCTCGATCAAGGCCTCCATGTCGCGTCCGGCCGCACGGATGCGCTTGAGCGAGCGCTGGGCCATCGGCGAGAGCGTTTCGTCCTGCGCCATCATGTCGCCGGCCACGCGGATCACCGTCAGCGGCGTACGGAGTTCATGCGAGGCGTCGCGGGTGAAGTTGTGCTCCCGCTCGACGAAGCGCCCGATGCGGTCGGCGAAATCGTGCAGCGAGGAAGCCAGCGTCAGCGTCTCGCCTTCCACGTCCACCGGCAGGTTCTCCGGCCGCAGCGCGCGGGCGTCGGGATGGTGCGGATCCCAGTGGCGGACCTGGTTGGCGAGCCAGATCACCGGCGAGACCATCCGGCGCGAGTTGCGGTAGGTCAGCCACGCGGTCAGGTACACCGCCACCAGCACCAGCGCCAGCGGCACCACGCCGAACCAGAAGGCCAGCGTGTCCACCTGCTCCTGCTTGAACACCAGCACCATGTGGCGGCCGGCGCGCTCCTCCACCAGCACCAGCGAGCCGCCGGCCGCGCGCGGCAGCGCGTGGTAGCCGGGGCCGAGGTCGCGCAATGCGGGCGGCAGGTGCTGTTCCTGTTCGCGCGGCACCAGGTAGCCGGCCATGTTGTTGGTGTCGGGCGCGGCGGCGGCCGGGTTGCGGTCCAGGCGTTCCCAGTAGTGTGCGGCTTCCTCGCGCAGCGCGCGCTGGATCAGCACGTTCTTGAGCACCGCCGAGGCGGCGAGCACGCCTATGACGGCTGCCAGGCTGATCGCACCGGCCTGGATGAAGGCCGAGCGCAGCTTGCGGCGCAGGCCGGTGGATTCGGTCATGCGCTGTGTCCGCGGCGGCGCACGTCGAACGGCATCAGGCCGGCACGTGGTCGAGGTCGGCGATGCGGTAGCCGGCGGTCTGCACGGTGTGCAGCAGCGGCTTGTCGAAGGGCCGGTCGATGGCCTTGCGCAGGTTGTACAGGTGGCTGCGCAGGGTGTCCGAGTCCGGCAGGCTGTCGCCCCAGATCTCGCGCTCGATGTCGCGGCGCGTCACCACCCGCGGCGACTCGCGCATCAGGATGGTGAGCAGGCGCAATCCGATGGGCGAGAGCTGCAGCTCCTGGCCGGCGCGGGTCACGCGCAGGCTCGCCGTGTCCAGCACCAGGTCGGCGATGCGCAACACCTCGGCGCTCACCTGCCGGCGCTCGCGGCGGATCAGGGCGCGCACGCGGGCCTCGAGTTCCTGGATGGCGAAGGGCTTGACCAGGTAGTCGT
>CBININ010000205.1:0-4590 GCA_966250755.1 uncultured Gammaproteobacteria bacterium
GGGCGGCCGGACTTCCTCAACACCAAGATTCCCGCCGGCACCACCGATATCCTGGTCTCCTACACCTACCGCATCGCCTTCCAGGATTCGGGCCAGAACTTCGGACTGGCGGCCGCGATATCCACGATGATCTTCCTGATGGTGGCGGTGCTCTCGCTGCTGCACCTGCGCATCGCGCGCGTCCACCAGGACCTGAAGTGAGGAGGCCGACGCCATGGCGATCGTGACCGGATCGGGCCAGCGCTGGCGCGTCATCGCCGCGCACGTTGGACTCATCCTGCTCATCCTCGTCACCACCTTCCCGCTGCTGGCGGTGATGTCGATTTCGCTGCGGCCGGGCAACTTCGCCACCGGTTCGCTGATCCCTGACACCATCAGCCTCGAGCACTGGAAGCTGGCGCTGGGCTTCAGCTACCAGGCCGCCGACGGCAGCCTGGTGACGCCGCCCTTCCCGGTGCTGCGCTGGCTGTTCAACTCCATCAAGGTCGCCTCGATCGCGGCGGTGCTGATCGTGGCGATCTCCACCACCGCGGCCTACGCCTTCGCCCGCCTGCGCTTCCGCTACAAGGCCGGCATCCTCAACTCGATGCTGTTGTTGCAGATGTTCCCGGCGGTGCTCGCGCTGGTGGCGATCTATGCCATCTTCGATGCGATCGGCAGCTACTTGCCGTGGCTGGGCATCGAGACGCACGCCGGCCTCATCCTCGCCTACCTGGGCGGCGTGGCCACCCACGTGTGGACCATCCGCGGCTACTTCGAGACCATCCCGGCGGAGATCGAGGAATGCGCCAAGGTGGACGGCGCCACCCATTGGCAGGCCTTCCGCCACGTGCTGCTGCCGATGGCGGTGCCGATCCTGATGGTGGTGTTCCTGCTCGCCTTCATCGGCACGATCATCGAATATCCGGTGGCGAGCGTGCTGCTGCGCGAGGAGAACAACCTCACCCTCGCCGTCGGTTCGAAATACTACTTGTACGAGCAGAAGTACCTGTGGGGCGACTTCGCCGCGGCCGCGGTGCTGTCGGGCCTGCCGATCACCCTGGTGTTCCTGGCCGCGCAGCGCTGGATCGTCTCCGGCCTGACCTCCGGCGGCGTCAAGGGCTGATGGAGGGCGGCGCGCGCGATCCGGCGGTCTACGCCCGGCGCGAGGCGGACTGGCGGCAGGGCGCGATCGTCTACCAGGTGCTGGTGGACCGCTTCGCGCCCGCCTCGGACCTGGCGGGCAAGCAGCACCTCTACGCGCCGCCGCGGCGGCTTCGCGACTGGCACGAGTTGCCCACCGGCGGCCGCTACCTGGATGACGAGGGGCTGTGGAGCCACGAGCTCGAGTTCTGGGGCGGCGACCTGCAAAGCCTGCGTGCCCGCCTGGACCACGTGCGCGGACTCGGCGCCGACGTGCTCTACCTCAACCCGATCCATGCCGCCTTCAGCAACCACAAGTACGACGCCAGCGACTACCACGCGATCGCGCCCGAGTTCGGCACGCTGGAGGACCTGGACGCGCTGCTCGCCGACGCGCATGCCGCCGGCCTGCGCGTGGTGCTCGACGGCGTGTTCAACCACATGGGCCGGCGCGCGCCGCGCTTCCTCGAGGCGCAGGCCGATCCCTCGCATGCCTTCCGCGACTGGTTCGCGTGGCTCGGCGATCCGCCGGGCGAGGCGCGCGGCTGGATGGGCGCACGCAACCTGCCCGAGCTGAACCTGGAGAATCCCGCGGTGCGCGCGCACGTGTACGAGGACGCGACCTCGGTGGTGCAGTCCTACCTGGCGCGTGGCGTGGACGGCTGGCGACTCGACGTGGCCTACGACCTGGGCTTCGACCACCTGGCCGCGCTCAACGCCGCCGCGCACCGTTGCCGTCCCGACAGCCTGGTGGTCGGCGAGATCGCCAACTACCCCGCCGACTGGCTGCGCTGCCTGGACGGCGTCGTCGGCTTCACGATGCGGGAACTGGTGTTGCGCCTCGCGCGCGGCGAACTGCCGCCGGCCACCGGCGCCCGCATGATCGCCCGGCTTGTCGCCGACGCCGGCATCGAACCGACGCTGCGCTCGTGGCTGATGCTAGACAACCACGACACGCCGCGCCTCGCCACGGCCTTGCCCGAGGCCGGGCCGCGCCGGCTCGCGCAGGTGCTGCAGTTCACCCTGCCGGGTTCGCCGAATCTGTTCTACGGCAGCGAGCTCGGGCGGGAAGGCGGCGACGACCCGGCGATGCGCGGGCCCATGCCCTGGCATCTGGCGACCGACGACAACGCCGAGCTGGCCTGGGTCCGGCAACTGGTCGCGTTGCGCAAGGCGCACCGGGGGCTGCGCATCGGTGACTTCCGCCTGCTGGAGGCCACGCACCTGTTGGCCTTCGAGCGCTACACCGACCGCAGCGCCGACACCATCATCGTGCTGGTCAACCCGTCGGGCGAGGCGGTCGAGGAAACCGTGCTGGTGCCGGATTCGCGCTTGATGAACATGGGCCGCCTGCTCGACCTGCTCGATCCGGCCGCGGAGCCGCTGGCCATCGAATCGGCCCTGCTGCGTATACGCCTGCCCCCGGCCGGGGTGCGCGTGTTCGGGCTCGACACCGCGGCGCGCCGGGGCTACACACCCTACAAGCGAGTGCCTTGACGCGTCTTTCGCCACGGGATCCGGGGGATAATGCGCGCCCCCGCCCAGGCCGCACCGCATGAAAACCCCCGCCGGCCTGCAGCCGCTCATCGACGACGGCGTCATCGACGAAGTCCTGCGCCCGCTCAAGAGCGGCAAGGAAGCCTCGGTCTACGTCGTGCGCTGCGGCGACGAGGTGCGCTGCGCCAAGGTCTACAAGGACATGGCCCAGCGCAGCTTCCAGGCCCGCGTGCAGTACCAGGAGGGACGCAAGGTGCGCGGCAGCCGGCAGTCGCGGGCGATCGAGCGCGGCAGCAAGTTCGGCCGCAAGGCGCTGGAGACGGCCTGGAAGAACACCGAGGTGGACGCGCTCTACCAGCTGGCCGCGGCCGGCGTGCGGGTGCCGCGCCCGCACGGTTTCTTCAATGGCGTGCTGGTGATGGAGCTGGTCACCGACGGCGACGGCCACAGCGCGCCGCGCCTGGGCGAGGTCGAATTGGAACCGGCGCAGGCGCGCGAGTATTTCCAGGTCCTGGTCCGCCAGGTCGTGCGCATGCTCTGCCTCGGGTTGATCCACGGCGACCTGTCGGAGTTCAACGTGCTGGTCGGGGCCGAGGGGCCGGTGGTGATCGATCTGCCGCAGGCGGTCAGTGCCGCCGGCAACAACAACGCGCGGGCGATGCTGCTGCGCGACGTCAACAACCTGCGCGGCACGCTGGCGCGCTTCGCGCCCGAGCTGGAACACACCCACTACGGCGAGGAGATGTGGGCCTTGTTCGAGAAGGGCGAGCTGCTGCCCGATACCGCACTGACCGGCCGCTTCGCCTTCGACACCCGCCAGGCCGACGTCGGCGCCGTGCTGGAGTCGATCGAGGACGCACGCCAGGAGGCGATCATCCGCCAGCAGGGCCGCGAAGCGGCTGCCGAAAGCGGCGACTAGCCCGCGTCACTGCGCCTGCAGCACCTCGAGCTCGCGCGCATCCTCGCGGCCGTGGTCGTCCACCACCGACAGCCGGAAGCGCCCGGCGCGTGGCGGGGTCCACGCCAGCGCCGCGCCCGGCGCCGCGCTGCCGAGGTAGCTGTCGCCGGCGAACCAGTACACGCGCGAGACATCCGCATCCACCGTCGCCGCCAGGTTCAGCTGCGACTGCTCGGGATGCGACAGGCGCAGCGTGTAGCGGGTGCCGCGGAAGGGCGAGGTGATCTGCGGCGGCGAGCCCAGCCAGTCCTGCCCGCAATCGCCCGCGGGCGGGCGGCGGCGCGGGATGCCGGCCTGCGCGAACACGCGCGACAGGTCGGAGGGCCAGTATTCGAACACCTGCAGGCGCATGCGCGCGGGATCGAACTCCCCGCAGGCCAGCTGCCCGGTGGCGGCGTCGACCGCCACCTGCCGGTGCACGCGGCTCACGCGGATCGGTGACTTGCCGGGCAGGAACCAGGTCCGGCCGCGCTCCGGGCAGAATGCATTCGGCAAATCGCCCGAGGCACGGCACACCTCCACCTGCTTGAGCGCGAGCGGCCACTGCCGGCGCGGTTCGCGCAGGTCCACGCGCGCCCCCTGCAACCCGTCCACGATCTCGAAGAACAGCGGCGCCGCCGCCTCCACGCCGACCAGCGCGGGATTGCCGCGGCCGTCGAAGTTGCCCATCCACACCACGAGCACGTAGGGACCAACCAGGCCCGAGGTCCAGGCGTCGCGGAAGCCCCAGGAGGTGCCGGTCTTCCACGCCACCGGCAAACGCGCGCCGAAGTCCTGCGTGCCATCCGGGCGCGGCGCTTCCTGCAGCATGTCGCGGGTGACGAAGGCCGCCTCCGGGCTGAGCAGGGCGATGCCCTCGTCGCCGGCCGCGTCCTCGCGCCAGCGCAGCGACCGCAACCTGCCGTCGTTGCCGAGCATCGCGTAGAGCCGCGCCTGCTCCTCCATCGTCGTCTCGCCGCCACCGAGCACCAGCGCCAGGCCGTAGTGGCGTTCCGGCTGCAGGCGGCTGATGC
>CBININ010000206.1:0-4549 GCA_966250755.1 uncultured Gammaproteobacteria bacterium
GGCCCTCGCCCTTGGCGCGCTCGCGCTCGACGCCGATCAGCAGGCCGATGCCGAGGGCACCGGCGAAACCGAGCAGGTCCGCGCCCAGGGCCTGCATCGGCGGTCAGCGCACCAGGCGGTCGTTGACCAGCGAGTCCACCACCGACGGGTCGGCGAGGGTGCTGGTGTCGCCCAGCTGCTCGGGTGCGTTCTCGGCGATCTTGCGCAGGATGCGGCGCATGATCTTGCCCGAGCGCGTCTTCGGCAGGCCCGGCGCCCACTGCAGCCAGTCCGGCGCGGCGATCGGGCCGATCTCGTGGCGCACGTGGGCGATGAGCGCCTTGCGCAACGCGTCGGTGGCCTCGACGCCCGCGTTCAAGGTGACGTAGGCATAGATGCCCTGGCCCTTGATGTCGTGTGGCGCGCCGACCACCGCCGCCTCGGCGACGTCGGGATGCGAGACCAGCGCGCTCTCCACTTCCGCCGTGCCCATGCGATGGCCCGACACGTTGATGACGTCGTCGACGCGGCCGGTGATCCAGTAATAGCCGTCCGCGTCGCGGCGGCAGCCGTCGCCGGTGAAGTACATGCCCGGATAGGCCTTGAAGTAGGTGTCGATGAAGCGCTGATGGTCGCCGTACACGGTGCGCATCTGGCCCGGCCAGGAATCCAGGATGACGAGGTTGCCTTCCGCCGCACCCTCGAGGAGCACGCCGTTCGCATCCACCAGCGCCGGCTGCACGCCGAAGAAGGGCATCGTCGCCGAGCCCGGCTTGAGGTCGGTGGCGCCCGGCAGCGGCGAGATCAGGATGCCGCCGGTCTCGGTCTGCCACCAGGTGTCCACCACCGGGCAACGGCCCTCGCCGACCACCCGCCAGTACCACTCCCAGGCCTCGGGATTGATCGGCTCGCCGACCGTGCCGAGCAGGCGCAGCGACTGGCGCGAGGTCGACTGCACCGGCGCGTCGCCCTCGCGCATCAGCGCGCGGATCGCGGTGGGCGCGGTGTAGAAGATCGTCACCCGGTGCTTGTCGATCACCTGCCAGAAGCGCGAGGGATCCGGATGGGTCGGCACCCCCTCGAACATCAGCGCCGTGGCGCCGTTGGCCAGCGGGCCGTAGACGATGTAGCTGTGGCCGGTGACCCAGCCGACGTCGGCGGTGCACCAGTAGACGTCGTCCTCGCGCAGGTCGAACACGCATTCGTGCGTGTACGCGGCATGCACCAGGTAACCACCGGTGGTGTGCAGCACGCCCTTGGGCTTGCCGGTGCTGCCGGAGGTGTAGAGGATGAACAGCGGGTCTTCCGCGTCCATCGGCTGCGCTTCGTGTTCACGCGATTGCGGGTCGACGACCGCGTCGTACCAGCGGTCGCGCGGCATCTGCATCGGCACCGCGCCGCCGGTGTGGCGCACCACCAGCACCGTCTCGACCGAATTCGTGCCGGGCTTGCGCAGGGCCTCGTCCACATTGGCCTTCAATGGAATGGTCTTGCCGCCGCGGCGGCCTTCGTCGGCGGTGATCACCAGCTTGCTGTCGCAGTCGGCGATGCGGCCGGCGATCGAGTCCGGCGAGAAGCCACCGAATACCACCGAGTGCACCGCGCCGATGCGCGCGCAGGCCAGCATGGCGACCGCAGCCTCGGGAATCATCGGCAGGTAGATGGTGACGCGGTCGCCCTTCACCACGCCGAGCGCGGTCAAGGCATTGGCGAGGCGGCACACGCGCGCGTGCAGCTCGCGATACGAGATGTGCTGCGCCGGCGAGGCCGGGTCGTCGGGCTCGAAGACCAGCGCGGTCTTCTCGCCCCGCGATTCGAGGTGGCGATCCAGGCAATTGACGCTGGCGTTGAGCTGGCCGTCGGCGAACCAGCGGATGTGGAAGTCGCGGACATCGAAAGAGGTGTCCTTCGCTTTCGTGTACGGCCGCGACCAGTCGAGCCGGCGGCCGATGCGCGACCAGAAACCCTCGGGATCGCGGACCGATTCCTCGTAGAGTCGCCGGTAGTCGTCGGCCTTGAGGCGGGCGGTGGCGGCGAAGTCGGCGGGGACGGGATGCAGGCCGGCGCTCATGGCGGATTCCCAGAAAGGCGACGCGCCTATTAGACCATCGCCGCCGGCCGCCTGACGCGCTAGGCTGGCGCGGTCGCCCACGGGAAGCCTGCATGCCCGCCACCCTCGACTCCGTGCTGGTCCCGCTCGCCGAACGGCCGAGCCGACGCGCGCCGGATTACGCCGCCGAGAACGCCATGCTGCTGTGGCTGGCCGATGAGCTTGCCAAGGCGCCGCAGGACATCTTCGCCCGCCTGGCCGAGGCGGCCATGCAGCTCACCGGCGCGCAGTCGGCGGGCATCAGCCTGCTCGACGCTGGCCGCGGGCGTTTCGTCTGGCCGGCGGTGGCCGGGGAGTGGGGGTCGTACATGGGCGGCGAGATGCCGCGCGACTTCAGCCCCTGCGGCGTGGTGCTCGACCGTGACGGTCCGCAACTCTTTCGCCGTCCGGAGCGGCACTTCGCGTACATCGCCAAGGTGTCGCCGCCGATCGAGGAAGGCCTGCTGGTGCCCTTCCACATCGATGGCCAGGCCATGGGCACGGTCTGGGTCATCCACCATGGGGTCGATCGGCACTTCGACGCCGAGGATGAACGCTTGCTGGCGAGTCTCAGCCGCTTCACCGCGGCCGCCTACCGCACGCTCACGCAGGTGGGTGCGCTCGAGCGGTACCTGCAATAGCCCTGACGGACTAGGCCCGCGCCGGCACCAGCGCGTAACCCTTCAAGCGCATCGAGTACGCCTGCAGCGCCGCGATGCCCGAGGCCTCGGCCTCCGCGCACCAGGCCTTCAGCGCCTCCATCTTGGCCGCGGCGTCGGCGCTCTTGATCTCGTAGATCTCCAGCAAACGGCGGCGGAACTCCAGCAGCTGCACAAGATGCGGGCGCGCGGCGATGTAGGCCTGCATGCGCTCGCGGCGCGAGTCGTCGAGCCACTTGCCCTCGCTGCGCAGCGCGCGGCGCAGGCGGCGCGGCATGGCGATGGCCTCGGCCTTCAGGTGCGGCCTGAGCACGGTGCGGAAGTAGTCGGTGGCGACCTGCCAGCGGTGCGCCATCATCGCCTTCACCGTCTCGGCGTCGGGCGCGGCGATGTTGGGGCGGATGTCGAGTTGCGGCGCGACGCGCAGCACCTTGGCCAGGCCCAGCTTCTGCAGGGTCCACAGCACGGCCCAGCCGAGGTCGAATTCCCACTTGCGCAGCGCGAACTTGGCCGAACTCGGGAAGGCGTGGTGGTTGTTGTGCAGCTCCTCGCCGCCGATCAGCAGGCCCCAGGGCGAGAGGTTGGTGGCGGTGTCGGCGGTGTCGAAATTGCGGTAGCCCCACCAGTGGCCGAGGCCGTTGATGACACCCGCCGCGGCGAAGGGCATCAGCGCCATCTGCAGCGCCCAGATGGCGATGCCCGGCAAGCCGAACAGCGCGGTGTTGACGAAGAAAAGCGAGACCACGCCGGCATTGCGCAGGCCGGTGTAGACGCGCCGCTCCACCCAGTCGTCGGGCGTGCCCTTGCCGTACTTCTCCAGCAGTTCGGGATCCTTGGCGGCGACCTGGTAAAGCTCGACGCCGCGCCACAGCACGGTGTTGATGCCGGCGAAGCGCGGGCTGTGCGGATCCTCGGCGGTCTCGCAACGCGCGTGGTGCTTGCGGTGGATCGCCACCCACTCCTTGGTCACCATCGCCGTGGTCAGCCAGTTCCAGAAGCGCAGGAAGTGGCTCACGACCGGATGCAGATCCACGCCGCGATGGGTGGCGCTGCGGTGCAGGTAGAGGGTGGTGCTCATCATCGTGAGCTGGCTGGCGACGAGGAAATACAGCGCCATCTGCCAGGCGCTGGCCTGGGTGAGGCCGGCCAGCAACCAGTCGATCGGGTGGGGGGACATGGCGACTCCGCAGGGGGACCGCCGAAGGCGGCCAGAGATGACAAGACAACTCGACGATGCCTCGTCGCCATTTCATTATGGAGACGGGACCCGGCGATGCAAGCGACGGAAGTCACGCGATCGGCTGCGTTAAGCTGGCGGCATGCCCGAACTGCCCGAAGTCGAGACGGCACGCTGCGGCCTGGCGCCGCACCTGGAAGGCCGCCGCGTGACGCAAGTCACGCTGCGACGACCGGACTTGCGCTGGCCGATCCCGCGCGAGGTATCCGACCTGCTCCCGGGCCAGCCCATCCTCGGCCTGCGCCGGCGCGCGAAGTACCTGTTGCTCGACACCGCACCCGGCAGCGCGCTGCTGCACCTGGGCATGTCCGGCAGCCTGCGCGTGCTGCCCGCGCGCACGCCGGCCGGCGCCCACGACCACGTGGACCTGGCCCTGGATTCGGGCAAGGTGTTGCGCTTCAACGACCCGCGGCGCTTCGGCTGCCTGCTGTGGCAGGCCGCGGGGACGGAACATGAACTGCTCGCCGGGCTGGGGCCGGAGCCGCTGGGCGAGGACTTCAGCGGCGACTACCTGTTCGACCTGAGCCGCGGCCGCAAGGCGCCGGTGAAGACCTTCCTGATGGACCAGGCCGTGGTGGTGGGCGT
>CBININ010000207.1:0-4512 GCA_966250755.1 uncultured Gammaproteobacteria bacterium
TCGGCGATGTCGGCCATGCCCATGGGCATGCCCGGATGGCCGGACTTGGCCGCCTCCACCGCGTCGATGGCGAGGAAACGGAGGGCGTTGGCGAGGTCGCGGCGGCTGGGCGTCGGCATGGAAGGGCTCGGCGGGAAGAAGGGGAGCCCGGGTGCGGGCCGCCCATTTTCCCCCGAAACCCGGGTCGGTGTCGCGCGTCGATCGCCGATGGCCGCGCCTGGCCGCCGCTAGGAGGCCGGAGCCGACGGCAGTTCGCCCTCGGCCCCGCCGGTGCGGTGCGAGACCACCACGGCGGTGGCGAGGTCGCCGGTCACGTTGAGCGAGGTCCGGCACATGTCCAGGAAGGTATTGACACCCAGGATGATGGCGATGCCCTCCGGCTGCAGCCCGATGATCGAACAGATCATGGCAATCACGGGCAGGGAGCCGGAAGGAATGCCGGCCGTGCCGATGCCGCCCAGGATGCACAGGCCCAGCACCATCAGTTGCTGCCAGACATCCAGGTGCAGGCCGGACACCTGGGCCAGGAACAGCACGGTGATGCCCTCGAACAGCGCGGTGCCATGGTGGTTGGCCGAAGCGCCGACGGTCAGCACGAAACGCGACACCTTGCGCGGCAGCCCGAGGTTCTCCTCGGCCACCCGCAGCGTCACCGGCAGCGTCGCCGCGGAGGACGCGGTGGCGAAAGCGGTCAGCGTCGCCTCCTGGCTGCCGCGGAAGAAGGCGATCGGCGACATGCCGCCCATGAAGCGCACCCACAGCGGCAGCACCACGAAGCCGTGGATGGCCAGCGCCAGCAGCACGGTGATGACGAACCAGGCCAGGCTCTCGATCACGTCGAGCCCGAGGTTGGCGGTGAGGTTGAACATGAAGCAGGCCACCGCGTAGGGCGCCAGCCGGATGATCATGCCGATCAGCTTCATGCAGATCTCGAACAGGCCCTGCAGCGCCTCCTTGAAGGCGTGGGTGGCGGGCGTGGGCGTCATCACCAGGCCGATGCCGAACATCAGCGCGAAGAACACCACGCCCAGCTTCTGCTTGTCGTCCACCGCGGCCGCCAGCACGTTGTGCGGGACGATGCTGGTGACCAGGCTGATGAAGTCCAGTTCCTGCCCCTTGCTGGCGATGTCGCTGGCCTTGCCGCCGTACTCCGCCATCGCCTGGGTGACCAGCGCCGGGTCCATGTGCGCGCCCGGCTGCAGCAGGTTGGCCATCACCAGGCCGATCAGCACTGCCATGCCGGTGACGACCGCCGTGTAGGTGAGCGTCTTCCAGCCCAGGCGCCCGAGGCTGGCGATATCTCCCAACTCGGCCACGCCCAGGACCAGTGCCGAGAACATCAGCGGCACCACCAGCATGAACAGCAGGTTGAGGAAGATCTGGCCGAAGGGCTTGGTCAGCCAGTGCATCAGGCCTTCCACGAAGGGGGTCTGGTCGAGGCCTTGCGCGTGCACCAGCAGGCCGACCACCGCGCCGAGCACGAACCCGATCAGGACCTTGAAGTGCAGGGGCAGGCCCTTGGGCGCGGCGGACGGGTTCTCGGGCAGCATGCGGACCTCGGCAACGTGGGTAACCGGGGGAGCATACACCGCGCGGCGCGGCCGAAAAAAACCGGAGCCGCTTTCGTGGCGGCTTGGCCACAAAAGGAAAGGGCCGCTTTCGCGGCCCTTTCCGGTCTCGCGGTCGGAGCGATCAGCGCTTGGCGACCTGCAGCACGCGCGGGGTCACGAAGACCAGCAGCTCGGCCTTGGAGTGGCTCTTGCCGTTCTTCTTGAACAGGTTGCCGAGCACGGGGATGTCCCCGAACCACGGCAGCTTGGTCAGGTCCTGGCGGTTGCGGAACTCGTAGACGCCGCCGATCACCACGGTGTCGCCGCTGTCGACCATCACGCCGGTGGTGATCGAGCGCTTGGTCAACGAGGGCACGTTGTTGGTGAAGCCCTTGATGTCGTCCTTCTTGATGTTGATCTGCATGAAGACGCGGCCATCGGTGGTGATGGTCGGCGTGACCTTCAGCTCGAGCAGGGCTTCCTTGAAGGCCGGCGTCGCGATCGCCTGGCCGGCGCCCTCGGCCTTGGGCGTGGTGTAACCGATCTCGTCGCCCTGGGTGATCGTGGCCTCGCGCTGGTTGGTCGTGATCACGCGCGGGTTGGAGACGACCTCGCCGCGGCCTTCGGCCTGCAAGGCGGTCAGGGTGAGGTCGATGTTGGAGCTCGGGTGGATGATGCCCAGGTTGAAGGAGGCGCCGCCCTGCACGCCGAAGCTCGAGTCGAACCCGGTCGTGAAGGTGGAATCGCCCGAGCCCGGCGCGTCGCCGTTGGCGACGCTGAGCGAGGAGCCCAGGTCGCGGGAGAAGCTCTCGTCGGCGATCACGACGCGGGCCTCGATCAGCACCTGGTCGACCGGGCGGTCGAGCACCTCGAGCATGCGCTTGATCTCGTCGATCTTCTTGCGCGTGTCGTTGATCAGCAGGGTGTTGGTGCGCACGTCGGCGCTGACGCTGCCGCGCGAGGACAGGAAGCCGCGGTTGCCGCCCACGCCGCCCGCACCCGCCGCACCGCCGGCGCCGCCACCGCGGGCTTCGATGATCTGGATCAGGTCCTGCGCGTTGCCGTAGTTGATCGGGATGTACTCGGTCACCAGCTCGCCCGAATTCTCGAGGTTGATGCGGGCGGTGTTCTGCGCCAGCTCGTAGGCCGACAGCTCGGCCTGCGGGGCAACCCAGACCACGTTGCCGTCACGGCGCTGGTCCAGGCCCTTGGCGCGCAGCAGGATCTCCAGCGCCTGGTCCCAGGGCACGTTGATCAGGCGCAGGGTCACGCTGCCCGACACCGTGTCGGCCACCACCACGTTGAGGTTGGACTCCTCGGCGATCAGCTGCAGCACCGTGCGCACCGGCACGTCCTGGAAGTTGAAGGTCACCGGCTTGCCGACGTAGCGGCCGGGGCCGCCGATGGTCGCGCCCTGGCGGGCCTGGCCGGCATTGGCGACCGGCGCCGCGCGCTTGGGGGTGATCTCGACCACGTACTCGTTGCCGGTCTGGTAGGCCATCGACTCGTAGGCGCCGTTGGTGTTGAGCACCAGCCGGGTGCCGCCGCCGTGGCTGCGCGGCTCGACGCTGCTGACCGGGGTCGCGAAGTCGGTGACGTCCAGGCGCTTGCGCAGGTTGTCCGGCAGGCTGGCGTTGCCCACGTCGATCATCACCTGGCTGCCGTCGGTACGCAGGTCCGGGGCGGCGCCATCGCCGCTGAAGCGGACGATCACGCGGCCCGAGCCGTTGTCGCCGCGGCGGAAGTCGATGTTGGAAACGGTGACGCCGCTGGCGGTGCGCTTGACCGGGTCGGCCGGGTTGGCGATGGACGAGCCGGTCTTGGCGACCGCGCCGGCGTCCACCGAGAGCACCAGCAGGTTGCCGGAACTGCGGGTGGTGTAGCCCGCCGGCCGCAGCAGGTCGACCACCACGCGGGTGCGCCCGCCGGCCTCGGCGGCGGAGACCGCGGAGGTCGCGCCGGCGCCGATCACCACCCGCCGCTGGGCCAGCGCGTTGCTGGTCTCGGGCAGGTCGATGGCGATGCGCGGGGGCGTGTCGGTGGTGAAGGCCTGGACCTCGCCGACCGGGTTGGCGAATTGCAGGGTGATGTCCACCTTGCCGCCGGGTGCGGCGGAGTAGCGGACGTCCTGCAGCACGTTGTCGGCGAGCGCGCTGGCGCTGGCCAGCATCAGGCCGAGGCCGATGGCGCCCTTGCGCAGGACCCGGATGGCGGCCTTGGCCTCGCCCGTCTTGTTCGTTGCGGTCATCTCGCTATCCCCCAATCAATTGTCTTCAAGAGCGATCTTGGCCTGGCGTTCAATCCAGCCGCCCGCCCCATCAGGTACCAGTTCGACCATCTCGATGCGGTCTTCGTGCACCGCAGTGATCCGGCCGTCGTTCTGACCCATGTAGTTGCCCGGCCGCACGCGGTAGGTGACGCGGTCGGGCGCCAGCACCAGTCCGATCAGGTTGCCGCCGCCGCCGATGGTGCCGACCATGTTCAGGCCGTCCAGCGGAAAGGCCTCGAGGGCTTCCTTGCGGCGGTTCGGATCGGGCCGCAGGCCGGCGCCGCCGGAATCGCGGTCCGGGGTCGGCTCGGCGAACGGGTCGCGCAGGCCTTCGGCGTTGTACTCGAAGGTCTCGAACTGCTTCATCACCGGCAGGGGCTCGAGCGGCGGCGCGGGCCGCGCCTTCACCTCCGCCACCCAGGCCTCGATTTCCTTGGTGTCGCTGGTGCAACCGGCGAGCACGCCGCACAGCGCCAGCGCCATCAGCCAATTCCGCGGGCGCAGCATCACTTGGCACCTCCGGCCGCGGCCATTTCTTCGTCATCCAGGTAGCGATAGGTCTTGATGGTGCCCTGCAGCACCAGCAGGCCCGGCTTGCCGGCGCGCGGGGTCAGCGAGATGTTGTGCATGGTCATGATGACCACGCGCGGCAGCGAGGCCACGCCGCTGACGAAGGCGCCGAACTGGTGGTAG
>CBININ010000208.1:0-4498 GCA_966250755.1 uncultured Gammaproteobacteria bacterium
CGCATTGCGTGATCGAGGGGCCGACGCGGATCGGCTGTGACAATCGCATCTACTCGCACGCCGCGCTCGGCACCGACCCGCAGGACAAGAAGTACGCCGGGGAACGCGCCGAACTGGTGATCGGCGACCGCAACACCATCCGCGAATTCACCACCTTCAGCCGCGGCACCGGCGACGGCGGTGGCGTGACCCGGATCGGCGACGACAACTGGATCATGGCCTACGTGCACATCGCCCATGACTGCCTCGTCGGCTCGAACACCATCTTCGCCAACAATGCCACCCTCGCCGGCCATGCCGAAGTGGGCGACTGGGCGATCCTGGGTGGTTTCGTTGGAGTGCACCAGTTCTGCCGCATCGGCGCGCACGCCTTCATCGGCATGGGTGCGCTGGTCAATGCCGACGTGCCGCCCTTCGTGCTGGTGGCGGCGCAATACGCCTCCGCCCGCGGCATCAACGCCGAGGGCCTCAAGCGCCGCGGCTTCGACGCCGACCGCATCGCCGCCATCAAGCGTGCCTACCGCGCGGTCTTCGTGTCGGGCAAGCCGCTGGCCGAGGCCAAGGCCGAGCTCGCCGCCGCGGCGGGCGATTCGGACGACGTGCGCCTGATGCTCGAGTTCATCGAGCGCAGCGAGCGCGGCCTGCTGCGCTAGCCATGCGCATCGCGCTGGTGGCGGGCGAGGCCTCGGGCGACCTGCTCGGGGCCGGGCTGGTGGACGCCTTGCGCCGCCGCTTCCCCGAGGCCGAATTCGCCGGAGTCGCCGGCCCGAAGATGCGCGCGGCCGGGGTGGAGCCCTGGTTCGACGCGGCCGAGCTGTCGGTGATGGGACTGGCCGAGGTGCTGCGGCACCTGCCGCGCCTGCTGCGGCTGCGCGCCTCGCTGCGTGCGCGTGTGCTCGACTGGAAGCCCGATGTCTTCGTCGGCATCGACGCGCCCGACTTCAACCTGGGCCTGGAGAAATCGCTCAAGCGGGCCGGCATCCGCACCGTGCACTACGTCAGCCCCTCGGTCTGGGCCTGGCGCGAGGGGCGCGCCGCCAAGCTCGGTCGCAGCGCGGACCTCGTGTTGTGCCTGTTCCCCATGGAACCGGCGATCTATGAACGCCACGGCGTGGCGGCGACCTTCGTGGGCCATCCGCTGGCCGAAGCCTTCGAGGCGCAGCCCGACGCGGTGGCGGCGCGCGCGCACCTGGGCGTGCCTGCCCAAGCGCGCGTGCTCGCCCTGCTACCGGGCAGCCGCGGCGGCGAGATCCGTCGCCTGCTGCCGACCTTCCTGCAGGCCGCGGAGCAACTCACGCGCGCCCTCCCGGGCCTGCAGGTGCTGGTGCCCGCGGCGGACGCCCGTTGCCGCGTGCTGATCGAGGCCACGCCCGGCCTCGATGCCATGCCGGGACTGCGCGTGCTCGACGGCCAGGCGCACGCGGCGATGGTGGCCGCCGACGCGGTGCTGCTCGCCTCCGGCACCGCCGCGCTCGAAGCCATGCTCGCCAAGCGGCCGATGGTGGTGGCGTACCGGCTCTCGGCGCTGACCTATCGCCTGGTGATGTCGCTGCGGCTGATGAGAACCGACCGCTACAGCCTGCCCAACGTGCTCGCGAACGAGCCCATCGTCCCGGAACTGATGCAGGACGATTGCACCGCCGACAGGCTGGCGGCTACCTTGCAGCCCATGCTCGAACACGACCACGCACTGGACGTCCTGATGCCGCGCTACCTGGCGATCCACCGCCGCCTGCGCGGACCGGCCGGCGGCGCTTCCGACGCCGCGGCGCTCGCCATCGCGCGGCTGCTGGGCCGCGCGCCATGAGCATCGAAAACAGGCATCGCCGCGACAAGGCCGCGCCGGGCGAACGCGTCGCCGGTGTCGACGAGGCGGGCCGCGGGCCGCTGGCCGGCCCGGTGGCGGTCGCGGCGGTGATCCTGGATCCCCGCCGGCGCATCCGTGGGCTTGGCGATTCGAAAGCCCTGTGCGTCGAGGAGCGCGAGCGGCTCGAACCGATCATCCTCGAGCGCGCGCTGGCCTGGCGCGTCGTGTTCGTCGAGCGCGAGGAAATCGACACGCTCAACATCCTGTGGGCGACGATGGAAGGCATGCGCCGCGCGCTGGCGGCGCTGGCGCCGGCCGCGCACCGCGCGCTGGTCGACGGCGACCGCGTGCCGCCGGCACTGTGCTGCCCCGCGCGCGCCGTCATCGGCGGCGATGCGATCGAGCCGGCCATCATGGCCGCCTCGATCCTGGCCAAGGTCGCACGCGACCGCCACATGGCGGCATTGCATGCGCGTTTCCCCGACTACGGCTTCGACCGCAACAAGGGCTACGCCACGCCCGAGCACATGGCGGCGCTGCGCCGCGTCGGTCCCTGCGAGGCGCACCGCCAGAGCTTCGCGCCGGTGCGCGAACGCCAACTCGCGCTGTTTCCGGACAAGGTCGAGCCCTTGGAAGCGGTGTCCGCTTTCGACTAGCCCGAAGGTCATTGCCACCAACGGCCCGCGTAAAATTCCTTGCAACCCTCCACCATGGCGCCGCATCCATGGAAGTAGCGGGCATCCCCGACCCGCCCGAGAGGCCAGCAATGAACACCGTGATCTCCTCGCATCCCGAGCTGCCGCTGGCGCTGCCGGCGGCGAACCCCGCCCTCCGCGTCCGCGCCGGCCTGCAGCTCGAGGACGCCGCGCTGCTGCAGTTCAACTACCACCTGCATGACGTCCGCCGCGACGCCCCGACGGTGGATGCCGGCCAGATCGCGCAGCTCGCGCGCTGGCTCGAGACGCTGCCCAGCGAAACCGCGCAAGCCACCATCGCACTGCGGCTGGCCCGCGCCGAGTCGCTGCGCCGCATGCTGGACGATCCCGACTGGGAGCTGCCCGCCGACCTGCGCGAGCGCGGCGTGCACCTGCTCGACTACCTGTACCGTTTCGACGACCTGATCCCGGACGAGTTGCCGCTGATCGGGCACCTCGACGATGCCTTGCTGATCGAACTGTGCTGGGCGCAGTTCGAGGGCGAGGTGCGCGACTACGAGGACTACTGCCGCTTCTGCCGCGAGAACCGCGTGCGCGGCAGCGGCGCCGAGCGCCGCAGCGCCTGGGAGCGCGAGTGCCTGGCCGAGGCCAGCGCGATGCTGCATCGCCAGAGCGTGCGCGAGCGCGGCTACGCGCGCCCGGCGCCGCTCAGCCGCCCGTTCCGGGTCTGCTGACGGCGGCCACCGCTTGACGGAGCCCGGGGGCGGGCGGGATTCAGGGCCCGCCGGTCCCCGGGATTTTTCCTCCCCAAGTCAAGCCTTGTGGGGGTCCTGCCCCCGGCCTAAGCTGGGGACCTGCCGCCGACTTCGCCGGGCATGTCCCCCAGTTTCGTCCACCTGCACCTGCACAGCGAGTATTCGCTGACCGACTCGACGCTGCGCATCCCGGCGCTGGTGCAGCGCTGCGCGGACCTCGGGCTGCCGGCGGTGGCGGTCACCGACACCAGCAACCTGTTCGCGCTGGTGAAGTTCTTCAAGGCCGCCGAATCGGCGGGCCTGAAACCCATCTGCGGCGCCGACGTGTTCGTGGCCGACGACGGCCAGCCGCCGGCCCGGCTCACCCTGCTGTGCCAGGACCGCGCCGGCTTCCTCGCGCTGTCGCGGCTGCTTTCGCGCGCCTTCCTGGAAGGCCATCGCGGCGAGGCCGTGGTGCTGCGGCCGGAGTGGCTGCTCGCCGATTGCGAGGGATTGATCGTCCTGGCCGGCCGCGAAAGCCCGCTCGGCCAGGCACTGGCCGCCGGCAAGCGCGAGGCCGCGCGGGACTGGCTGGCACAATGGTCCGCCACCCTTCGGGACCGGCTCTACGTCGAACTCACCCGCACGCAACGCGCCGGCGAGGACGCCTTCAATGCCGCCGCGGTGGAACTGGCCGCGGCGCTGGACCTGCCCCTGCTGGCCAGCAATGACGTGCGCTTCCTCGACCGCCGGGACTTCGACGCGCACGAAGCGCGGGTGTGCATCGCCACGGGGCGGGTGCTCGACGATCCGCGCCGACCGCGCGAACACTCGCCCGAGCAGTACCTCAAGTCGCCGGCGGAAATGGCGGCGCTCTTCGCCGACCTGCCGGAAGCACTGGAGAACACGGTCGAGCTGGCGCGGCGCTGCAACCTCGAGCTTTCGCTGGGCAAGTACTACCTGCCGGACTTCCCGGTGCCTGACGGGTACACGCTCGGCTCGTGGATCGCGCATGCCGCGCGCGAGGGCCTGGACGACCGGCTGCGCAAGCACGCGCTGGCCGACGGCTTCGGCCGCGCCGACTACGACGCCCGCCTGGCCACCGAGCTGTCGGTGATCGACTCGATGGGTTTCCCCGGCTACTTCCTGATCGTGGCCGACTTCATCAACTGGGCCAAGCGCAACGACATCCCGGTCGGCCCCGGCCGCGGTTCCGGCGCCGGCTCGCTGGTGGCCTGGGCCCTGGGCATCACCGACCTGGACCCGATGCGCTACGACCTGCTGTTCGAGCGCTTCCTCAA
>CBININ010000209.1:0-4456 GCA_966250755.1 uncultured Gammaproteobacteria bacterium
GCATTTGTTGCCGACCGGCGGCTTGAGCAGGTGGCGGTGGCGCTCGATCCAGTCCTGCAGGTTGAAGGCGGCGGGAATGCTCATCTCGCGTCCTCCGGCAGCACGGCCGTGCACTTGAGTTCGATCGCGATCGGCGTCGGCAGCGCGGTGATGCCGAGGGTCGTGCGGCAGGGCGCGCTGGTCGCCTCGGGGAAGTACTCGGCCCAGATCCGGTTGTAGGCGTGGAAGTCGCGCGCCATGTCGGTCAGGTACACCGTCACGTCCACCAGGTCCTCCCAGCGCGCGCCGCTGGCCTCCAGCACGGCGCGCACGTTGGCGAACACCGAGTGGCACTGGGCGACGATGTCGTAGCTGCGCAGGCCGCCGAACTCGTCCACCACGTTGCCGGGGATGGAATCGTCGCCCGCGCTGCGGGGGCCGATGCCCGACAGGAACAGCAGGTTGCCGGCGCGGCGGGCATGCGGGTAGCGGCCCACCGCCTTCGGAGCGGCGCTGGCGTGGATGGACTGGCTCATTCGCGTACTCCGGGCTGGGCGCAACGGGCGATCGCGTCGGCGTAGGCGGCCGGCAGTTCGTCGCGGCCGGCGATGTCCATGCCGAGCTGGCGCACGCGGCCGTCGAGCAAGCTGTAGACCCAGCCGTGCACGGTCAAGGGCTGGCCGCGGGCCCAGGCATCCTCCACCAGGGTGGTCTGGCAGACGTTGACCACCTGCTCGATGACGTTGAGCTCGCACAGGCGCGCGTGCCGCAGGGACTCCAGTTCCACGTCGTCGAGCAGCGCCGCGTGCTTCTGTGCCACGTCGCCGACATGGCGGATCCAGTTGTCGGCCAGCCCGACCCGGGTGCCGGTCAGGGCCGCGTGCACGCCGCCGCAGCCGTAATGGCCGACGACCAGGATGTGCTCGACCTTCAGCACGTCCACCGCGAACTGGATCACCGACAGGCAGTTCAGGTCGGTGTGCACCATCACGTTGGCGATGTTGCGGTGGACGAAGACCTCGCCCGGCATCAGTCCGGTGATCTGGTTGGCCGGTACGCGCGAGTCCGAGCAGCCGATCCACAGGTACTTGGGCGCCTGCTGCATGGACAGGCGCTTGAAGAAGCCAGGATCCTCGCGCCGCATCTGTTCGGCCCATTCGCGGTTGCGTTCCAGCAGTTCACGCAGTTCGGCCATGGTTCACTCCAGGTGGAAGCAGACGTTCTTGGGTTCGGTGAAGAAGCGCATCGCCTCCAGGCCGCCCTCGCGGCCCAGGCCCGATTGCTTCATGCCGCCGAAGGGCGTGCGCAGGTCGCGCTCGAGCCAGGTGTTGACCCAGACGATGCCGGCCTCGAGTCGCGCGGCCACGCGATGCGCGCGGCCGAGGTCGGAGGTCCAGAGGCTGGCGGCCAGCCCGTAGTCGGAGGCATTGGCCAGCGCGAGCGCTTCCTCCTCCGCGTCGAAGGCCTGCAGCGTGACCACCGGCCCGAAGATCTCCTCGCGGTTGCAGCGCGCGTTCGGCCCCAGGCCCTCGATCACCGTCGGCGCGACGTACCAGCCGCCGCCGAGGTCGGGCGCCTCGCCGCCGCAGAGCACGCGGCCACCTTCCTCGCGCGCCAGCCCGAGGTATCCCACCACCTTTTCAAAATGCGCCTTCGAGACCATCGGGCCGATGCGCGTGGCTGCATCCAGTGGATCGCCGACCACCATCGCCTTTGCCCGCGCGACCAGCGCGTCGCGGAATTCGTCGTAGAAGCCGCGTTCGACGAGGATGCGCGACCCGCACAGGCAGATCTGCCCGGAATTCTGGAAGGCCGAGCGCAGCACGGTGTCGAGCAGCCGGTCCCGCGGCGCGTCGGCGAACACGAGCGTGGCGTTCTTGCCGCCGAGCTCGAGCGAGGCCTTCTTCAACGCCCCCGCGCAATGCGTGGCGATGGCGCGGCCGACCGCGGTGCTGCCGGTGAAGCTGACGGCCTTCACCGACGGGTGTTCGACCAGCGCGCGACCGGCCTCGCCCCCGAGGCCCTGCACGATGTTGAAGACGCCGGGTGGAAAACCGATCTCGCGGGTGAGCTCGCCCAGCATCCAGGCCGTCAGCGGCGTGACCTCGCTCGGCTTGGCGACCACCGTGTTGCCGGCCGCGAGCGCGGGCGCGATCTTCCAGGTGAACAGGTAGAGCGGCAGGTTCCAGGGGCTGATGCAGCCGACCACGCCGAGCGGCTGGCGCAAGGTGACGTTGAGCCCGGCCTCGCCCTGGTGCGACTCGCTGGCGAACTGCAGGGCGGCGGCGGCGAAGAAGCGCAGGTTGCTCACCGCGCGCGGGATCTCGACATCGCGGGCGAGGGCGAGCGGCTTGCCGGCGTCGCGCGATTCGGCCTGGGCGAAATCCTCGAGCCGCGCCTCCAGCGCATCGGCGAGGCGTTGCAGCCAGCGCGCGCGCTCACTGGCCGGCAGCGCGGACCAGGCGGGAAACGCGGCCTGCGCCGCGCGCACTGCCGCGTCGACCTCCGCGGCGCCGCCGGCGGGGCATTGGCCGTACACGGTGGCGCTGGCAGGATCGAACAGCTCGATCCAGGGGCCGGACGCGGGCGCGGGCGCGTCGCCGTCGATCAGGTGCGAGAGCCGGATCATCGGGCCGCGTCCCGGCTCATAGCGACCGCGTCCTGCCGCCGTCCACGGGAAGGTTGATCCCGTTGATGTAGCCGGCCTTCTCGCTGCACAGGAAGGCCACCGCGGCGGCGATCTCGTCGGCTTCGGCGAAGCGCCCGGCGGGCACCGTCGCGAGCATGGCGGCGGCGATGTCCTCGCGCGGCCTGCCGGTGGCGGCGGCGCGCTCGTCCAGGATCTGCTCGAGCCGCTGCGTGCGCGTGTAGCCCGGCAGCACGTTGTTGACGGTGATGCCGGCGTCGCCGAGCTCCGAGGCCAGGGTCTTGGCCCAGCTCGCCACCGCGCCGCGCACGGTGTTGGAGACGCCGAGGTTGGCGATCGGTTCCTTCACCGAGGTGGAGATGATGTTGACGATGCGGCCGAAGCCGGCGGCGCGCATGCCCGGCAGCACGGCCTGCACCAGCACCTGGTTGGCGATGAGGTGCTGGCGGAACACCGTGAGGTACTGCTCGGGCGAGGCGGCATTCGCGGGGCCGCCCGGCGGGCCGGCGGTGTTGTTCACCAGCACCTGCACGGGACGCTTGGCGCAGAGTGCGCCTACCGCCGCGGCCAGGCCCTCGGTGTCGTTGACGTCGGCGGCCAGCAGGCCGTGGACCTGGCCTGCGACGCGCGGCAGCGCGTCCACCACCTCGCGCAGGCGTTCGGCGCGGCGCGACATCACCGTCACCGACAGGCCGGCCTCGGCCAGCGCGATCGCGCTGGCGCGGCCGATGCCCTCGGATGCGCCGCAGACCAGGGCGTGGCGCATGCTCAATGCCGCGGCCCGAGGTTGCGGATCATCTGCGGCACCAGCGCCTCGTCGTCCTCGCCGTAGGGCGGCTGCAGTTCGTCGAGCATCATGCCCATCGCTTCGGCGTCGTCCTCGTCCATGCCGTCGAGGGCACGGAAGTCGGCGTCCATCAGCGCGGCGCGGGCGGTCTCCTCGTTCTCGTAGGTCAGGTTCTCGCCGTGGCTGTCGAAGACCTGCGCGATGCCGGAATCCAGCACCCGCAGGCGCGCCCACACCAGCAGCGGCTCGGGGCGGGCCACCCACCATTCCTCGCGTTCGATGCCCGTCTCGTTGCCGTCGTGGTCCTGCATGGCGAAGCTCCTAGAAAGACGTAAGCGCGATGCAAACCGTGGCGCCGGCGATCCCGACGAGGGTCACCCAGCCCATCACCCCGGCGATGTTGCCGAACTGGCGCAGGGCCGGGTCGGGCAGGGTGCGCTGGCCGAAGCGCATCAGCCACCAGCTGTAGCCCAGGCCCCCGTCGGCGGTGCCGTCGGCGAAGGCCAGGCCGCGGTCGAGCTGCTGGCGGAAGGCGAGCACACGCATGCCGAAATGCCCGGGACCGGCGGAACCCGCCAGGCCGAGGAAGAGGAACAGCAGCGCCTGGGCCATGCCTTCAGAACGTCGCCAGGCCGGGCGCGCGCGGGTAGGGGATGGCGTCGCGGATGTTCGAGAGCCCGCAGACGTAGACGATCAGCCGCTCGAAGCCCAGGCCGAAACCGGCGTGCGGCACCGTGCCGTAGCGTCGGAAGTCGCGGTACCAGCCGTAATGCGAAGGCTCCAGGCCGAACTGGGCGATGCGTGCGTCCAGCACGTCCAGGCGCTCCTCGCGCTGCGAGCCGCCGATGATCTCGCCGATGCCCGGCGCCAGCACGTCCATCGCGGCGACGGTCTTCCCGTCGTCGTTGAGGCGCATGTAGAACGCCTTGATGTGCTCGGGATAGTTCACGACCACGACCGGGCGGCCGACGTGCACTTCGGTGAGCCAGCGCTCGTGCTCGGTCTGCAGGTCCAGGCCCCATTCGACCGGGAAGTCGAACTTG
>CBININ010000210.1:0-4445 GCA_966250755.1 uncultured Gammaproteobacteria bacterium
TGGCCTCCTCCATCCGGCGCAGCGAGGCGTCGTAACGCTGGGCCTCGTGCTCCTCGTTGTTGAAGTACTTGACCGTCTCGTAGTTGAGCAGGGAGTCCACCGCGCTGGCGCTCGCCTTGGTGTCGGCCTCGACCGAGGCGCGGTAGAACTGGGTGCGCCACTCGGTGACGCGGATGGTCCAGGCGACATAGGCGATCAATACGGCAATCGTGATGGCCGCGAACCAGGCGTCGTACAGGTAGACCAGGACGCCCGTCACCAGCACGATCTCGATCAGGGTCGGGACGATGGTGTACAGGGTCCAGTCCAGCAGGTCGGAGATCGCCGTGCCGCCGCGCTCGACGTCGCGGGTGACGCCGCCGGTCTGGCGGTTGAGGTGGAAGCGCAGGCTCAGCGCATGCAGGTGGCGGAACACCGACAGCATCACCATCCGCGAGCTGCGGGCCATCACGCGTGCAAACACGATCTGCCGCATCTCGGTGAACACCCGCTCCGACAGCCGCGCCGCGCCGTAGCCCAGCAACAGGGCGACCGGTATCACCGCCAGCGTCGGCTTCATGCCCAGGGTGTCCACCAGCCGCTTGAGCAGCATAGGCACCGCCAGCCCGGCGACCTTGGCCACCAGCAGGCAGGCCATGGCGATGGCGATGCGGCCGCTGTAGGGCTTGAGGAAGGGCAGCAGGCGCGGCAGGACCTCGCGCGCGCTGTCGCCGCGGCCGGCGAGGGGAACGACGGCCTCTTCGGTGGGAACGGTGCTCATCGGGCGGGTATGGGTCCGGTCGGGGGGCGGTTCAAGCCGCCTGCTATGCTGGCACGCTTTCCGGCCGCGACGGCCACCGGAATCCGTCCTTCCTGCGCATGATCGCCCACCTGAACATCTCCCGCGGCCGCCTGGCCCTGATCCTGGGCGCGCTGGCCATGCTCGGCCCCTTCTCGATCGACACCATCTTCCCGGCCTTCGCGGTGATGGAGCGCGAACTCGGCGTCGGCAAGGTGGCGATGCAGCAGACCATCAGCCTGTACCTGCTCGGCTATGCCGCGATGTCGCTGGTGCATGGGCCGCTGTCGGATGCGCTGGGCCGGCGGCCAGTGATCCTGTGGGGCATCGCGGTCTTCGCGCTGGCCTCGGTGGGCTGCGCGCTGGCGCCGACCTTGCCCGTGCTGCTGGCCTTCCGCGCGGTGCAGGGGCTATCCGCCGGCGTCGGACTGATCGTCGGCCGCGCCGTCGTGCGCGACGCGCTGCAGGGCGACGACGCCCAGCGGCTGATGAGCCACATCTCGATGATTTTTGGTATCGCTCCGGCCATTGCACCGATCATGGGCGGCTGGATCCTGGGCTGGAGCAACTGGCAGGCGATCTTCTGGTTCCTGGCGGCCTTCGCGATGGCGTTGATGGCGGTCACCGCGGTCGGCCTGCCCGAGAGCCACCCGGCCGATGCGCGCCTGCCGATGAACGTGCGTGCCATGGCCACGGCCTACCGCGGCATCCTGGCCAGCGGTCGCTTCCGCCTGCTGGCGCTGGCGGGCACGGCCAACTTCGGCGCGCTCTTCCTCTACATCACTTCGGCGCCGGCCTTCGTGCTCGACATCCTCAGGCTCGACGAGCAGCAGTTCGGCTGGTTCTTCGCGCCGACCATCGGCGGCATGGTGCTGGGCGCCTTCGTCAGCGGGCGCAGCGCGGGCAAGGTGACGGGGGTGAAACTGGCCAACGCCGGCTTCCTGTTCTGCGGGCTGTCGGCCGCGTTCAACATCGCCTACAACCTCTACGTCGGCGACGGGCCACAGCACTTGCCGTGGGCGGTGGTGCCGACCGTGCTCAGCGCCTTCGGCATCGCCCTGGTGTTCCCGATCCTGACCATCGCGATCCTGGACATGTACCCGACCATGCGCGGCACGGCGTCCTCGATGCAGGCCTTCGTCGGGCTGCTGTCGAACGCGCTGATCGCCGGCCTGCTGTCGCCGGCCCTGAGCGACTCGCCGATGCACCTGGCGCTGGGCGCGGCCTGCTTCAGCGCCGTGGCCTGGGGCCTGTGGCGCTGGTACCTGGCGCACTGCGACCGCTTCCCGGAGCCGAGTGCGAACCCGGAATGCCTCGAGCCTACGGACGAGATGTAGCCGGCGCGGGCCGACGCTGCCACAGGTACACGGGCAGGCCGGCCAGCAGCAGCACGCCACCCCAGGCCAGCGACTCGGTGCCCGTGCCCCACAGCGCCCAGGCGCTGTAGACGAAGGCCCCGATGGCGACGAGTCGCGGGCCCGGCGACGCGCCCGGATTGAGCTTCCACCAGGCCAGCGCCGTCATTGCGTAGGGCAGCAGCGCCGCCGCGGTCGACAACAGGATCGAGTACTGGAACAGGCCGACCAGGCTGCGGGTGAAGTTGGAGGCGACCAGTGCGCTGGCCAGGCCGCTGCTCAGCAGCAGGCCCAGCCAGGGCGTGCCCCGGGCATCCACCGCGGCGAAGGCCCGCGGGAACAGGCCATCGCGCGCCGCCGCCATCGGCATCTGGGCCTGCAGGAGTACCCAGCCGTTGAGCGCACCGAAGATCGAAATGCAGGCGACGGCGGCAACGGCCTTGCCGGCCCAGCCGCCCCAGAGCAGCGATGCCGCATCGGCCATCGGCGCCGACGATTTCGCGAGCTGCTCCGCCGGCAAGAGCCCCAGCACGACGGTGCAGGTCAGGATCGTGGCGCCGCCCGCGATCAGCATGCCGATGACGGTGGCGCGCGGCACGTTGCGCTGGCAGTCCTCGATGGCTTCGCAGGGCACGGTGGCGGCTTCCAGGCCGAGGAAGGCCCACAGCGTCAGCGCGGCGACCGCCGTGGTTACCTGGAACAGCGGCTGGCCGCTGGGATTGAAGGGCTCGTAGTTGCCCATCTGCACGTAGCCCAGGCCCAGCAGCCCGAACAGCACCAGCGGGGTGAGCTTGAGGACGGTGGCGAAGACTTGCATGCGTCCGGCCTCGCGCACGCCCGCCAGGTTGACCGCGGTGCAGACCCAGAGCGCGCCCAGCGCGCAGACCGCGGCCCGGGCAGGCGTGGCCACCGCCGCGGGCCAGAGCGCGCCGACGCTGCCGGCGAAGGCCACCGACAACGCGGCATTGCCGGACCAGTTGCAGATCCAGTAGCTCCAGGCGACGACGAAGGCGGGCAGGTCGCCGTGTGCCATCCGCACGTAGGCATACGCGCCGCCGCTTCGGCTGATCGAGCGCGCGAGCCAGGCATAGATCAGGGCGAGCAGCAGCGCGCCGCCCAGGGTCAGGCCCCAGCCGAGCAGGCTGGCGGCGCCGTAGGGCGCGAGGGTGGCGGGCAGCAGGAACACGCCCGAGCCGATCATGCTGCCGACCACCAGCGCGATGGCGCTCCACAGGCCGAGCGGGGCCCGGGGCGCGTTCACGGCGCCACCATGGCGCGGCGATAGTCGGTGCGCAGCAGTTCCTGGAAGTGGTGCACGGCGTTCTCCCGAAGCGGATTCAGGCGTCCTGCCTCGTAGGATCCCGAGGCCAGGCCACGCTGGACCTCCTCGCAGATGGTGACGTCCTCGACCTGCACCTCGTCGCTGAAGGCCAGGTCCGCGGCGCGGCGGGCGGCGTCGTCGTCGCCCTCGCGCACCGCATAGAAGAAATCGAATTCCACGATGCAGCGATCCGCGCCCATCGGGATGACCCTATTGGTCTGCAGGCGGCCGGGCAGGATGTTGAGCATCGTGTTGGGGTACAGGAAGTAGTAGAGCGCCTCGCCGCTGCCGTACAGGCCCGGGGCGCTCTCCAGCGGACTGAACTGGAAGCTGTACCAGCGCGCGCATTCGGTGACGTAGCTGCGGTAGTCCAGCAGCTTGTTCAGGCCCGGATGCACGTGCGGGACGTGGTAGCCCTCCAGGTAGTTGTCCACGTAGACCTTCCAGTTGCAGGCCACCTCGTAGCGCGAGCGGTGGTGGAAGCGGTACTCGCCCAGGGGGTTGTCCGGTCCGAGCCGCGCGTCGATGCCTTCGACGAATTCCGCGAAATCGGGCGCCTCGCCCGCGGCGACGAAGACCATGCCCTGCCACGATTGCACGCGCAGCTCGGGCAGCTTGATGCCGCGTGGGTCGAAATCCGCGGCGTCCTTCATCTCCGGCGCGCTGCGCAGCACGCCATCCAGCCCGTAGGTCCAGCCGTGGTACTTGCAGCGCAGCGCCTTGGCGCCGAGGCCGTCGCAGCGCGCGATCGGGCCGGCGCGGTGGCGGCAGACGTTGTGGAAGGCGCGGATCGTGTGCTCGTCGCTGCGGACGACCACGATCGGCAGCCCCGCGATGTCGGTGACCAGGTGGTCGCCGACGCCCTGCAGCCGCGAGACGTGGCCGACCAGCTGCCAGCTGCGCGCGAACACGGCGCGCGCGTCGAGCGCGAGCGCGGCCGCGTCGGTGTAGTAGCGCGCGGGGAGGGCACGGGCATGGGTGAGCGGCTGCG